>JASHUI010000264.1:0-8091 GCA_030040095.1 Streptosporangiaceae bacterium
GCGCCAGTTCGGCGAGCGCGGACGGGGTCGCGGCCGACAGCGGGAACCCGCTCCCCGCCGGCCCGTCCGGCGTGGCGCCGGGTGCGGCCGGCGGGGCGGGCGACAGTACCGCGTAGGCGTTGGTACCGCTCATCCCGTACGAGCTGACCGACGCGCAGCCGCCCAGCAGGTCGTCCCACGGCACCGGCGCGGTCGGGATCTCGATCCCGGTGCCGGACAGGTCGATCCGGGGATTCAGGGTGCTGAAGTTGGCCTGCGGCGCGATGGCGCGGTGGTTCATGCACAGCACCGCCTTGATCAGGCCGAGCACCCCCGCGGCCGACTCGGTGTGGCCGAGGTTCCCCTTCACCGACGCCACGTACAGCCGGCGGCCGTCGCGCCGGCCCAGCGCCGCGGTGACGGCCTCCATCTCGGACGGATCGCCGACCGGGGTCCCGGTGCCGTGCGCCTCATGGAAGCCGACGTCATGCGCGGACACCCCGGCGGCAGCCAGGACGGTGTCGATGAGATCCGCCTGGGCCGCCGCGTTCGGAGCGGTGAACGTCGTCGTGTGCCCGTCATGGTTGATCCCGCTGCCGCTGATCACGGCGAGGACCCGGTCGGCGTCCCGCTGGGCGTCGGCGAGCCGCTTCAGCACGACGATCCCGCAGCCCTCACCCCGGACGAAGCCGTTGGCGGCGGCGTCGAACGGACGTGACCGGCCGTCGGGGGACAACGCGCCGGTCGCGCAGACCGAGCGCGTGACGCTCGGCGCCAGGATGAGGTTGACGCCGCCGGCGATGGCGATGTCACAGTCCCTCGCGGCCAGGGCCCGGCAGCCGAGGTGGACGGACACCAGCGAGGACGAGCAGGCCGTATCCACCGCGAACACCGGGCCGCGCAGCCCCAGCGTGTAGGCGATGCGGCCGGCGGCGAAGCTGTGGCCGGTCCCGATGGTCCACGACGAGTTCGGCGCGCCGGACAGCCACTCGCGGTAGTCGACGCCGGTGACGCCGACGAAGAGCCCGGCACCCGCGGCGACGTCCGCGACCGGGATCGCCGCGTGCTCGAACGCCTCCCACGCGACCTCGAGCAGGAGCCGGTGCTGCGGATCCACGGCGCGCGCCTCCTTGGGCGAGATGCCGAAGAACCGCGCGTCGAAGTCGAAGGGCGCGTCCAGGTAGCCGCCGCGTGTCACCATGCCGTCCCAGGCGGTGCCGAACCGGGCCCGCCGGTCCTCGGGCAGGTCACCGGTCAGGTCCCGGCCCGCCGCGACGGCCGACCAGTACGCGTCGAGGTCGGCGACGCCGCCCGGCGCGCGCACGGCCATCCCGACCACCGCGATCGCGGTGTTCGCCACTACAGGACCCGGCGCATCCAGCCGTGGCGGTCCTCGGCCCGGCCGTACTGGATGTCCAGCAGGTGCTCGCGGAAGTCCATGGTGGACTGGCCCGGCTTGCCGTCGCCGGCCGTCACCTCGAACTCCTCGCTCCTGAACCCGACGATCGGGCAGATCACGGCCGCGGTCCCGGCCGCGAACGCCTCGGCGATCGACCCGTCGGCCAGGCCTTCGCGCAGCTCGTCCAGGCCGATCGACCGTTCCACGGGGTCGAGCCCGTGCTCGCCGGCCAGCGCCAGCACGCTGTCCCGGGTCACGCCGTCGAGGATGGTGCCCAGCGCCGGGGTGAGGAGCTGTCCGTCGCGGGTGACGAAGAACACGTTCATCGCCCCCGACTCGTCGACGGTGCGCCGATCCTGGCCGGCCAGGTAGAGCACCTGGTCGCAGCCGTGGTCCATGGCTTCGAGCTGCGGCGCCATGCTGGCGCCGTAGTTGCCGCCGCACTTGGCCGCCCCGGTGCCGCCCGGCGCGGCGCGGCTGTACCGGGTGCTGATCCATAGCGTCACTCCGGCCACGCCGCTGGGGAAGTACGCCCCCGCCGGGGACGCGATCACGCAGTAGGTGACCTCCCGTGTCGGGCGGACGTGGAGAAGCGGCTCCGTGCCGAACATGAACGGACGCAGGTACAGGCTGCGCTCGCCGCCGTAGGCCGGCACCCACGCCTCGTCGGCGCGGATCAGCGCCGCCAGGCTATCGACGAACGTCTCCTCCTCGATCCGGGGCAGGGCTATCCGGTCGGCGGAAAGGGCGAACCGGCGGGCGTTGAGTTCCGGCCGGAACAGCCACACGCTGCCGTCGGCGTGCCGGAACGCCTTGACGCCCTCGAGGATCTCCTGGCCGTAGTGCAGCACCGCCGCGCCGGGGTGCAGGGCGAACGGGGCCAGGGCGCGCACCTCGTGGCCGTGCCAGCCCTCGCCCTGCGTCCAGGTGGCCACGGCCATGTGGTCGCTGAAGTACTGTCCGAATCCTGGGTCGGCGAGGATCTCGTCCAGCGCCTGGCGGGGGGTCGGGCGGTCGGTGCGCGTCAACGGAAACATCTCGGTCATGCGGGCCCTCCTTGCGCGGATGGATCGGTGAACGCTGCGACGCAATTCTGCCCGCCGAAGCCGAACGCGTTGGTCAGGGCGGCTCGCACCGGCATCTGCCTGGCTCGGTCGGGCACGTAGTCCAGATCGCACTCGGGGTCCGGGCGGTGCAGGTTGATCGTCGGCGGCACGACCTGGTCGCGGATCGCCAGGACGCAGACCATGGCGCCCAGCGCGCCGGCCGCCCCGATCAGGTGGCCGAGCATCGACTTCGGCGCGCTGACCGCGATCCGGTCGGCGGCCTGGCCCAGGGCCGAGCGGATCGCCTCGGTCTCGGTCCGGTCGTTGATCTTCGTCGACGTGCCGTGGGCGCAGATGTAGTCCACGGCGCCGGGCCGCAGGCCCGACCGTTGGACGGCCTGCCGGATCGCCGCGGCCGCCGGCTTGCCGTCCGGTCGGGGCGCGCTGACATGGTAGGCGTCACTGGTGAGGGCGCCTCCCGCGACGACCGCGTACGCTCGGGCACCTCGTCGCCGGGCGTGCTCGGCCGACTCCAGGACCATGACCACCGCGCCCTCCCCGAACACGAACCCGTCGCGGTCGGCGGAGAACGGCCGGCTGGCCCCCGTCGGATCGTCGTTGCGCTCGGACAGCGCGCCCATCGCGACCAGGCCGGCGAACATCGCCGGCGTGATCCCCGCGTCGGTGCCGCCGCACACCACGACGTCGGCCTCGTCGCTGAGGATCAGCCGGCGCGCGTCGAGCAGCGCGTACAGTCCGCTGGCGCAGGCCAGCGCGCTGGCGTTGACCGGTCCGGTGGCCCCGATGTCGATGGCGATCTCGCAGGCCGGCATGTTGGTCAGGGACGACGGCACGAAGTAGGCGCTGGGCGGGGACGGCTCGGCCGCCAGCAGCCCGCGGGTGGCGGCCTCGACGGTGTCGAACCCGGCGACCGCCGCGTTCACCACGACGCCGACGCGTTCGGCCTCGGCCTCACCGACGGTCAGCCCGGCGTCGGCGAGTGCCTCCCGCGCGGCGACCACCGCGAACTGGCTGAACCGGGCCATCCGCCGGATCCGCTTGACGGGGAAGTGGTCGGCCGGATCGAAGCCCTTCACCTCGGCGGCGATCCACGTGGGCAGGTGCCGGGCGTCGAACGCGGTGATCGGCCCCACGCCCGACTTGCCGGCCAGCAGCGCATGCCAGGTGTTCTCGCGGTCCAGGCCCAGCGGGGTGACCGCGCCGATGCCGGTGACGACGACGCCTGCCTCCTCACGCATGGCGCGCCCTGGGGATCAGGCGCAACGGCAGGTGGTCCAGTCCGCGGAACGCCGGGCTCTGAACCTTGACGAGCTCGCCGATGAGTTCGATGTCGCAGGTGCGTTCCAGCAGCATCCGCAGGAACGTCGCGGCCTGCAGACGGGCCAGGTGGGCGCCGACGCACGTGTGGATGCCGTCGCCGAAGCCGAGGTGGCCCTCGGTCGCCCGGTCGACGACGTAGTCGTCCGGATCGGGGAACTTGCGCGGGTCGCGGTTGCCCGCCGCGAACGACAGCTCCACGCGGGCGTCCTTCGGAATGACGGTATTGCCGACGACCACGTCGGTCGTGGCCGTGCGGAAGACGTTCTGCACGGCCGGGTAGAAGCGGGCCGTCTCCTCGATGGCCGGGCCGATGAGCTCGGGCTGCTCCCGCACCTTGCGGAGCTGGCCGGGGTGGTGCAGCAGGGCGTCCAGCATGCTGCCCAGGAAGTGCGTCATCGTCTCCTGGCCCCCGACCAGCAGGGTCAGGCAGAGCCACATGATCTCATCCTCGCTGACCCGGCCCTCCTCCTGCGCGAACAGCTTGGAGATCAGGTCATCGCCGGCCGGCCGCGGCCGCCGCTCCTTGAGCTGCTTGGTCAGGAAGGATGACAGGCCGGCCACGCCGGACAGCGCCGCCTTGGCGGCGCGCAGGCGGAGCGCGTTCTCGCCGGGGTCGTCCGGCTTGAGTTCGTCCTGGTCGCCGACCCGGGCGTTGGCGACGAAGCTCTCCAGCACCGCGGCGGTGAGTTTCAGTGTCTCGAGGTCGTCGCCGGGCACGCCGACGATCGTGGTCATGACGCGTACCTGCTGCAGGATGATCGCCTGTTGGACGAGGTCGATGTCCCCGGCGGCCACGGCCTCGTCGAGCAGCTCGCCGCAGACCATCTCGATCAGGGGGCTCCAGAACCGCACGCCGCGCGGCGAGAATTCGTGCCGGATCAGCCCGCGCATCCGGGTGTGGTCCGGCGGGTCGATGCCGAACAGGACCGGCAGCGACGAGCGGTGGTAGGCGATGCCCTCGGCCGACGACAGGGCCTTGTGGTTCTTCGAGGCGGCGCGGACGTGGTCCCACCGGATCACCAGCCACATGTCCCGGTTCTTCAGGTGTATGGGCTCGTCGTAGCGGCGCAGCAGGTCGGCGTAGGCGGGATAAGGGTCGTCCATGACGCTCGGGGAGAAGGGGTCGAACTCGGCCTCGGCGTCGGTCACGCGGGTCATGGTCGGTCCTCGGGGTTCGCGGCCGCCGATGCGGCCGTGGCGCGGCACGTGGTCCAGGCCGGCGGTCATATCAGCGGGCTGCTCAGCTCGTTCAGGAACGGCGGGGCGACGACCGACAGGCCGCCGTCGACGACGATCGACTGGCCGGTGATGTACTCCGCCGCCGGCGAGAGCAGGAACGCGATGACGTCGGCGACCTCCTGGGCCGTCCCCACGCGTCCCTTGGGGATCCTGGGCAGTACCGTCGACAGCGGGGCCATGCCGGGGATGTCGTAGTAGTACTCCGACGACGCGGTCTCGATGATGCCGCCGTTCACCGCGTTGACATTGATGCCGCGCCCGCCGAACTCGACGGCCATGTATCGGACCCACGCCTCGATCGCCGCCTTGGCCGAGCCGAGGTTCGCATAGGTCGGATAGACGCGGATGCTGCCGTAGCTGGACAGCGCCACGATCCGGCCGCCCGCGGGCATCAGCGGCACCGCGTGCTGGACGCCGAGCACGAACGACCGCACGTTCATCGCGTAGGAGCGGTCCAGATGGTGCTGCCTCAGGTCGAGGATGTTCTTGAACGAGCTCGCCGCGGCGTTGCTCACGAAGAAGTCGAGCTTCCCGAACGCCGCCGCCACGTCCTCGAACAGCCGCGCGATCTCCTCCGGCTCCTCGACGTCGGCGGCCACGGTGATCGCCGTCCCGCCGAGCTCCTCGATCTCCTTGCGGACCTGCTCGGCGAGGTCCGCGTTCTTCTTGTAATTGACCGCGATCGCGGCGCCGCCGCGGGCCAGGGTCAGAGCCAGGGCCCTGCCGATGCCCCGGGAGGCACCGGTGATCAGCGCGGTCCGGCCCGTGAAGTCGGTCATCGCAGGCCCGCCAGGATCTCGCGGGCGATGACGGTCTTCTGGATCTCGTTGGTGCCCTCCTCGAACCGCTGCGCGCGGGCGTCGCGGTAGACGCGTTCGATCGGGTTCCCCTCCCAGAAGCCGATGCCCCCGTGTACCTGCAGCGCCTTGTCGGTGACGCGGGCCAGCATGTCCACGGCCACGAGCTTCGCCATCGAGGACAGGGCCACCGCGTCCTGCCCGCTCTCCCACTGGCGCGCCGCATGCAGCGTGAGCTGCCGGGCGGCCTCGATGTCGGCGGCGTTCTCGGCGAGCGCGAACGCGATGGCCTGGCGCGCCGCCAGCGGCTTGCCGAAGGTGATCCGGCGGCCGGCGTGCTCCACCGCGAGTTCCTGCGCCCGCCGGGCCAGGCCCACGCAGCTCATGGCGATCCCGATGCGGCTGGGCCTGAGGAACCCCCGGAACGCGACGTCCAGCCCGGCGCCCTCGTCGCCCAGCCGGTCGGCCACGGGGACCGGGGCGCGGTCGAAGGTCAGGTGGGCGTGGTCGGTGCCGCGCACGCCCATGCTCTGCGCCATCGGCTCGACGCGGACTCCTTCGACGTGCCGGTCCACCATCAGGGCGACCGTCCCATCCTTGCCGCCGGTGCCGGCCAGCCGGGCGAACAGCAGCCAGCGGTCGCAGCTCACACCGAAGGTGATCAGGTGCTTCTCCCCCGACAGGTAGTACACGTCGCCCTCACGCACCACGCTGGAACGCAGGTCCGCTCCCGTGCCCGCGGTCGGCTCGGTGAGCGTGAAGGCCACGCGGAGGTCTCCGGCCACCTGCGGGAGCAGGAACCGTTCGCGCTGCTCTTCCGTGGCGAACAGGTCGAGCGCCCGCCACACCCCGTTCGACACGTGCACGATCATCCGCAGAGAGGCGTGCGACATCGAGAACAGTTCGAGCAGTTCCAGGAAGCGGCTGAAGGACAGCCCGGCGCCGCCGTACTGCGTCGGCGCCGCCAGCCCGAGATAGCCCCGGCGCCGCAGATCGTTCCAAAGCTCCGACGGAACCTCCCCCGTCTTCTCGATGGTCCGGGCGTACTCCTCGCCGGGACCGCGCACAAAGGCCTCCACCTCACGAACGAGTTCCGCGAACTGCGCGTCGCCGGTCATCTCTCCTCCTCGTCGGTCGTCATCGCCGCCCGCTCCCGCAGCACGAACTTCTGGATTTTGCCGACCGCGTTGCGAGGCAGCTCCGCCACGATCACCAGGCGTTCGGGCCAGTACTGCTTGGCGACCTTGTTGTCGTCCAGGAACCGCCGCATGCCGTCGAGCGTGAACGGCTCGTCAGCGACGACGAACGCGCAGGCCCGCTCCCCGAGGCGCGGGTCGGGCATCGCGACGATCGCGATGTCGCGGACCGCGGGATGGGTGTGCAGCAGCTGTTCCATCTGCGCCACCGGGATCTTCTCGCCGCCGCGGTTGATGATGTCCTTCACCCGGCCGGTGATGCACGCGTATCCGGACTCGTCGATGACGGCCAGATCCCCGCTGCGGTACCAGCCGTCCGACGTCAGCGCGGCGGCCGTCAGCTCCGGGCGGTCCAGGTATCCCACGAACAGGCAGTCGCTGGACACCTCGAGGTTCCCCTCCGTCCCCGGAGACAGGACGCGGCCGTCGTCGTCGGTCACCCGAATCCTGACGCCCTCCGGCGCGCGGCCGTCCGTACCCCAGGCGCGTGCGCCCTCGTCCGTCGGAGCGGCCAGCGTGCCGAGACAGGACTCGGTCGAGCCCCACGCGCCGCACACGGCGGCGCCCAGGGTCCGCGTGGCCCGCTCGGCCAAGGCCCGGGGGACGGCGGTGCCGGTGGCGACGAAGACGCGCAGCGCCTTCGGCGGCTCGCCGCCGGCGTCGACGGCGTCGACCAGGTCCGCCAGGAACGGCGTCGCCGCCTGGACGAAGGTGGCGCCGGTGCGTTGCAGCGCGGCCAGGGCGGCCGGGCCGTCCCAGACCGGCTGCAGCACCATGGACGCACCGAGGGCGAACCCGAGCCACATGCCGTACAGAAATCCCGTCTGATGGGCCAGCGGCGACGGGATGAACAGCCGGTCCTCGGCCGTCAGCCCGAGGTGCCGCGCCTGGACAGTCACGGCGCGGTCCAGGGTGGCGCGGGTGTGCAGGACGCCCTTGGGCTCGCCCGACGTCCCGGACGTGAACATCAGCTGCGCGACGGCGTTCGGCTCGGATTCCAGGCCTGACGAGGTCGCACTGCCCGGTCGCCGCCGGGCCACGGCTTCGTCGAACCGGTGCCACCGCGCGGCGACGGAGGCGTCCGGCGGCCGGCC
>JASHUI010000265.1:0-2997 GCA_030040095.1 Streptosporangiaceae bacterium
GCGCCCGGCACGGTCAGCACCTCACGGACGTCCGGGGTCAGCTGCGGCGAGATCCGGGCCAGGTCGGCGTCGCTCACCTCGGCCAGCTCGCAGTCGTGCACCTGGCACCAGACGACCAGGTGCCCGACGACCTCATGCGCCTCGCGAAACGGGACCCCGCGCCGGACCAGCAGCTCGGCCAGGTCGGTGGCGAGCGCGTAGCCGGCGGCGGCCCCGGCGGCGATCCGCTCGGAGTTGAACCGGAGCGTGGCGACCAGCCCGGCCATGGCCGGCAGCACCAGCAGGAGCGTGTCCACCGCGTCGAAGACGGGCTCCTTGTCCTCCTGCAGATCGCGGTCATAGGCCAGCGGCAGGCCCTTGAGCATGGTCAGCAGGCCGGTGAGACCGCCGATCAGCCGCCCGGCCTTGCCCCGGGCCAGCTCGGCCACGTCCGGGTTCTTCTTCTGCGGCATGATCGAAGATCCGGTGGCGTACGCGTCGTCGATCTCGGCCCAGCCGAACTCGTGCGACGACCACAGGACGACCTCCTCGCCGAGCCGGGACATGTGCACGCCGAGCAGCGCCGCGTCGAAGCAGAACTCCGCGGCGAAATCGCGGTCGCTGACCGCATCAATCGAGTTACTGAACGCGCAGTCGAAGCCGAGCTGGGCGGCGACCGCCTCCGGGTCCAGCGGCAGAGACGAGCCGGCCAGGGCGCCGGCCCCGAGCGGGCATACCGCAGCCCGCTGGTCCCAGTCCCTCAGCCGGGCCGCGTCCCGGGCGAACGCCTGGACGTGCGCGAGCAACTGGTGCGCCAGCAGCACCGGCTGGGCGTGCTGCAGGTGCGTCATTCCCGGCGCGGGCGTGCCGATGTGCCGTTCGGCCTGGTCGATCAGGGCCACCTCGAGCTCGGTCAGCCTGCTGGCTACGAGCCGCACGTGGTCGCGCAGATAGAGCCGCAAGTCCGTGGCGATCTGGTCGTTGCGGCTGCGGCCGGCCCGCAGCTTCCCGGCCAGCGAGCCGACGCGCTCCAGCAGGCCGCGCTCCAGCGCGGTGTGGACGTCCTCGTCGGTGGCGGACGGGCGAAACCGCCCGGTACGGCAGGCCTCGCCCAGATCGTCCAGCGCGGCCAGCATCTTGCTCAGCTCGGACTCATCCAGCAGCCCGGCCTGGTGCAGCACGCCGGCGTGGGCGCGCGACGCCAGCAGGTCATAGCCGGCCAGCCGCCAGTCGAACTGCACGCTCACCGAGAGCCGGGTCAGTGCCTCGGCCGGGCCGGACTCGAACCGGCCGCCCCACAACCGGACCGGCGGCGTGCGCTCCTCGTCAGCCACGGCCTCGTTCTCGCCTCCCATGATCGCGGCGCAAGGCGCCCGGACACATGCTAGTGGTGCGGCCGACGGGTGCGGTCAGGCAAGCGCGGACGTCATCGGCACGAGGCGCGGGGCTGGTCCGGCCGGCGGGTGGTGCTTGGCCGGCACCGGGCCCGGCTAGCCGGCGAGCTTCCTGTCGCGGTCCGCGGCGATCTTGCTGGGCAGCCCCCACAGCTCGACGAAGCCCTTGGCCAGCCGCTGGTCGAACATGTCTCCGGTGTCGTAGGTGGCCAGCTCGTAGTCGTACAGCGCGGCCGGGCTGCGACGGCCGGTCACGACCGCGCGGCCGCCCTGCAGCCGGACCCTGACCTCGCCGGTTACGTGCTGCGAGGCCGCGGCCATGAAGGCTTCCAGCGACTGCCGCAGCGGCGAGAACCACAGGCCGTCGTACACCAGCTCGGTCCAGCGCTGCTCGGCCTGGCGCTTGAACCGGGCCAGGTCGCGCTCCAGGCAGACGCCCTCGAGTTCCTGGTGCGCGGCGATCAGCGCGATCGCTCCCGGCGCCTCGTAGATCTCCCGGCTCTTGATTCCGACCAGCCGGTCCTCGACCATGTCGATGCGGCCGACGCCGTGCGCGCCGGCCAGCGCGTTCAGCTCGGTGACGATCTGCAGCGGGGTGAGCGGGCGCCCGTCGATGGCCACCGGTATCCCGTCGGTGAACGAGATCACGACCTCGTCCGGCTCTCTCGGCTCGGCGGGGTCGCTCGTGTAGTCCCACACGTCGTCGTGCGGCGCCTCCCAGATGTCCTCCAGATGCCCGGTCTCGCAGCTGCGGCCCCACAGGTTCTGGTCGATCGAGTACGGCGAGCGCGAGGTGACGTTGATCGGCAACCCCTTCTCCTCGGCGAACGCGATCGCCTTGTCCCTGGTCATACCGGAGTCCCGGACCGGAGCCAGCACGCTCACCTCCGGGGCGAGACTGGCCAGCCCGACCTCGAAGCGCACCTGGTCGTTGCCCTTGCCGGTGCAGCCGTGCGCGACCATCCCGGCCCCGTGCTCGCGCGCCACCCGGGCCAGGTACTTGACGATCAGCGGCCGGGACAGCGCGGATACCAGCGGGTAACGATCCATGTACAGCGCGTTGGCGCGCAAGGCCGGCATACAGTACTCGGCGGCGAACTCGGCGCGGACGTCGGCGACCACCGCGCCGGCCGCCCCGCAGGCCAGGGCCCGCTCCCTGATCGTTTCCAGGTCCTCCCCGCCCTGCCCGACGTCGACCGCCAGCGCGATGACGTCGGCGCCGGTCTGCTCGGCTATCCAGCCGATCGCGACCGACGTGTCGAGGCCGCCCGAATAGGCCAGGACGATGCGTTCTGTCATGGGAGCTTCACCTTTCTGCGTGACCACGACGGTCGGCCAGGCGCAGCAACGCACGGGCCAGGTCTTCTCCGCCGGTCGGATCGCGTGCGATGAGCAGCACGGTGTCGTCGCCTGCCACCGTGCCGAGGATGGATGGCCATCCGGAATGGTCGATCACCGATGCCAGGAACTGCGCCGCCCCGGCCGGGGTGCGCAGGACGACGAGGTTGGCGCTGGCCTCGGCCGTGACCAGCAGCTCCGCGGTGACCCTGGCCAGCCGGGCCGAGGACTCCGTGGCCGGACCTGCGGCCGGGCCCGGGGACGCCGGCGGCCGGTCGGCCGCCTC
>JASHUI010000034.1:0-12206 GCA_030040095.1 Streptosporangiaceae bacterium
ACGTCCATGGCCGAGGTGGAGCAGGAGCGGCGGCGGTGCATCGAGGCGCTGGTCAGCGACTGGGGTCCCGCGGCGCAGGCCGACCTCGCCTGCGCGCTGACCAAGCTCAACTTGTCCCTGATCGACAGCGTGGCCGATCCGACCAGGCGGGCCTGCCGGGAGGCCAGTTAGCCCCTGGACGCCCTCCTTGACCAGAAAGCGGATCGCGTCCACGATGTCGCGGCGGCAGTGCCCGGCCCGCAGGCGCTCACAGGCCGGTGAGGAAGCTCAGGCTGCGCTGCCAGGCCAGGGCGGCGGCCGGGCCGTCATGGCCGGGCGTGCCAGGGTCGCAGACGGCGATCTCGGCCGCAGGCTGATACACGTCCGGCTCGGCGATATGCAGTTGGGCCGGCAGCCCGCGGCGACCCCCCCGCGCGCCCGGGCCGCCGGTGTTGTGTAACAGCAGCAAACCCGCAGTCCCCGGGCGCTCACCCAGCAGCGCAGCGGCGACCGAGGCTCCCATCGACAGGGGAAGATCAGGTTGCTTGTCCAACCGTCCTTCTTACCTGGCCCGGGACAAGTCAAGGGCCAGGGAAGGCCTTCCCTGCGGGGAGCGTCAGGCCGGCCGCGGCGAGGACGTCGTCCGTGGGCCGCGGGCTGGTCCGCACCCCGGCCGCGATGCCCTTGACGAGCGATGATCCGAGCACGCGCCGGTCCCGGGACCTCGCGAACGTGACCGCCCAGCGGCGCAGGGTCGAGCCGCCGTACAGCACACGCTCCCGGGGCGCGAGCGCCGAACGGGCCCGCAGCGTCCAGATCTTGTTCCGGACCTCGTAGAAGAATCGCGGGCCCGGGTCCACGTCGGTCGAGCCGAAGGTCTTGGTCTTGTGCACGACGACGCTGTCGGGGCAGAGCAGGCCGGCCGCGCCGCGCAGCAGCCGGGTGGTGAACTCGAAATCGTCGTTCCACAGGAAATAGTCGGCCTGCGGCAGGCCGCGCTGGCGGCATGCGTCGGCGTCGACCAGGATCGAGACGAACGACGCGGAACGGATGGGCACGCAGCCGGCCGCGGCCGCGTCGTCCCGCTCCGCCCGGGTGGCGAACGGCTTGGCCCTCGGCGTATTCATCGGGTGCGGGCGCCCGTCGGTCCAGACCACCCGGCTGGCCACCACGGCGGGCGGCCGGCCTGGGTGCCGGACCCGGGCGTCGAGCAGGGCCTGCAGCGCGCCCGTCCCGGGCACCGTGTCGTCGTCCATGAGCCAGATCAGGTCGGCGCCATCGGCCAGGGCCAGCGCGGTGCCGCAGGCGAACCCGCCCGCGCCACCGGTGTTGCGCCCGAGTTCGGCCAGGGTGACGGCTGGGTAGCGGTCGCGTACCGCGTCGGCGGTGCCGTCGGCCGACGCGTTGTCGACCACGATCACCGCATCGGGAGCCCGGCTCTGCGCCTGGACCGCGGCCAGCGACTCAAGCAGCAGTTGCCGCCGGTTGTAGGTGACCACGACGGCCACGACCCGGGGCGAGCCCGGCATGCTAGCGGCGCCCAGCGTGGTGGCGCGGCGCCTGATGCTGCGGGGCCCGGTGCCGCTCCATCGTCCGCCAGGCCAGGATGCGCAGGCGGCGCACGGCCGCGAACCGGCTGCTGAGTTCGCGCACGGTCCGCTTGAGCCGCGGCGAGGACGCGACCGTCGACTCGACCCGGCCGACCAGCCCGCGCGGCCCGTCCTGGCTGGGCTGCGGCCTGGCCGCCGGGTAGGCCTTGCGGTACTGGTTGACGACCAGCGCCGACGCGGCCTGGACGGCGGCGTCCAGCACCCGCTCGGCGGGCTCGTCGGCGGGGCTGGCGGCCGGCCCGGCGGCCATCTGGGGCCAGAGCTCGTCCACGGATCCGACCACGTCGTAGTCGGAGTCCTTCAGGCCCGCGATGAGGATCTGCGCCTGCTCGGCCGCCCAGGCCTCGCGGCTGGCGGGCAGCGTCAGGCGAGCCCCGCGCGGCCGGGCCGCCAGCGCCTGGTGCGCGATCGCCTCCTTGACGTTCCACATGTAGAACCAGTCGGGGACCTCGTCGGGAAGCACCTCGTTGAGCCGCCGCAGGAACTCGACCTCGGGCAGGCCCAGCGAGGCGTTGGCGCGGGCCCGGCTCAGGTCGACGCTGGCCGGGTCCACCTCGAGCAGCGACGCGAACCGCTCCCACAGCACCCCGGTGCCCGACCCGGGCACCGGGGTGGTGATCACGTGCACCCGCTGCGGCGGCACCAGCCGGGACCACAGGTCGAGGACGGCCAGGGTGTCGTGCACCCGCCAGAACCACCACTGGCGCCGGTCGGCCGACACCGACTCCCGGTCGATGACGTCCCCGAGCCAGTCCTCCCAGCCGCGGGCGTTGCGGTGCTTCACGGTCTCCTGCCACTCCGCGGGCAGCAGCGAGCCCATGTCACGCACGGTGAGCACCACGTGCACCTCGGCCGGTTCCAGCGACCGCACGGCGCGGTCCGCCTGCTCCGCGTCGGCCGCCGAGAACAGCTCGTGCGAGATGACGGCCGCCCGCGCGGCCTGCTGGGCCTGGCGGGCCAGGATCTCCCATTCGCCGGTCCAGGAACCGGCCGGGTCCGAGGCCAGCTTCGGGATGTCGCGCAGGTCCTGGCTGGCCCGGTAGTGGTCCTGCGGGTGATGCCCGGGCAGCACGACCCCCTGGGCAGCCAGCTCGCCGCGATTGCGCCACATGACCTGCTGCAGGAACGTGGTGCCCGTCTTCGGCTCGCCGATGTGCAGGAAGACCCGGGGGCGCCGGGGATGGCCGGGCGTGGTGCGGGAGTCGGTGTCGGCGCGGCTTGCCATGCCACCTCGCGAGTCGTGGGTGAAGCGCCTCGCGGCCGTTCCGCGTGGCCGCGGCGCAGGGGCTTGTTACTGAGAGTAACCCGGGATGTTCAGGCGCAGAACCATCGTAAAGTAGCGTCCGTCAAGTCGTGCATAGTCGTATAAGTTATGGACTACCCTGCGGTTGCCCCCGGGTGCCGGGCAAGGCTAACCCAGCTTGCCCGGGGTGCCGGGCAAGGCTAACCCAGATAGTGGGCTCGGGCCGCTATGATTCTCTCGGTTCGGCCTCCTCTATAATGCGCGTTCCCCCGGCAATGGAAGGCAAGTCTGCTGCCTATGCACGAGCCCTTCGCGCTCCTGGTCTCGGTGTACGACGGCGACCGGCCCGACTACCTCCGGCGGGCCTTCCGCAGCGCGGTGGACGACCAGACGGTACGGCCGGACCAGGTGGTCATCGTCAGGGACGGTCCCGTGCGCGAGGAGCTGGCGGCCTGCCTGGAAGAACTCGGCCGGGAGAGCCCGATCCCGGTCACGTTCGTGCCGCTGCCGCGCAACGGCGGCCTCGGGCCCGCGCTCGACCGCGGCCTGGCCGCGAGCTGGTTCGACGTGGTCGCCCGCATGGACGCCGACGACGTGGCGATGCCGCACCGCTTCGAGGTGGAGCTGCCGCTGATCCAGGACGCCGACATCGTCGGGGCCGGCCTGCTGGAGTTCATGGCCGACACCGACGACATCGTGGGCCAGCGGGTCCCGCCCACCGATTCCGGCCAGATCCTGCGCTACGCCCGGATGCACGATCCGTTCAATCATCCGACGGTCGTCTACCGGCGCAGCGCCGTGCAGGCCGCGGGAGGCTACGGCGAGCTGCGGCTGATGGAGGACTACGCGCTGTTCGCCCGGATGCTGGCCGGCGGCGCCCGGGCGGTCAACGTCGCCGAGCCGCTGGTCTTCTACCGGGTCGGCCCCGAGGCGTTCAAGCGCCGCGGCGGGACCGGGCTGCTGCGCTCCGAGTTGCGGCTGCAGCGCCAGTTCCGGCGGCAGGGCTTCACCACCAGGGCCGAATTCGCGCGCAACGTGATCGTCCGGGGCGGCTACCGGCTGATTCCCTGGTGGTGCCGGCGGGCGCTGTACAAGCCGGTGGTCGCGCACTTCGCCGAACGCCTCGAGCGCGACTACCAGGCCCTGCCCGGTTCCGGCCGGGAGGGACCGGAGGAGCTGGGCTACCCGGAGATCTCCGCCGCCGGGTTCTGGCGGGACCAGCGGCAGCCGGTGCGCTCGTGAACGTCGATCTGGTCATCGTCGGGTCGGGCTTCTTCGGGCTGACCGTCGCGGAGCGGTGCGCGAACGATCTGGGCCTGCGCGTCCTCATCCTCGACCGCCGGCCGCACATCGGCGGCAACGCCTACAGCGAGGCCGAGCCGGAGACCGGGATCGAGATCCACCGCTACGGCGCGCACCTGTTCCACACCTCGAACGCCCGGGTCTGGGAGTACGCCAACCGGTTCACCGCCTTCACCGGCTACCAGCACCGGGTGTTCTCGATCTACAAGGGCCGGGTCTACCCGCTGCCGATCAACCTGGCCACGATGTGCGAGTACTTCGGCCTGGCGCTGTCCCCGGACCAGGCCCGCAAGCTGGTCGCCGAGCAGTCCGCGGAGGTGCCGGACGGCAGCGCGGTCAACCTCGAGCAGAAGGCCATCTCGCTGATCGGCCGGCCCCTGTACGAGGCGTTCATCCGCGGCTACACGTTCAAGCAGTGGCAGACCGACCCGGCCGACCTGCCGCCGGACATCATCACGCGGCTGCCGGTGCGGTACACCTTCGACAACCGCTACTTCAGCGACACCTTCGAGGGCCTGCCGGTCGACGGCTACACCGCCTGGCTGGAGCGCATGGCCGATCACCCGAACATCGAGGTGCGGCTGAACACCGACTTCGCGCGCCTGCGATCCGGCGCGGCGGGACAGGTGCCGGTGGTGTACACGGGGCCGCTCGACGAGTACTTCGGGTACGCCGCGGGCGACCTGGGCTGGCGCACCCTCGACTTCGACACCGAGGTGCTCGGTACCGGGGACTTCCAGGGGACGCCCGTGATGAACTACGCGGACGAGGACGTTCCCTTCACCCGCATCCATGAGTTCCGGCACTTCCATCCGGAACGCGACTGGTACCCGAAGGACAAGACAGTGATCATGCGCGAGTACTCGCGTTTCGCCGAGCGCGGCGATGAACCGTATTACCCGATCAATACGGCGGCCGATCGCGCACGGCTGCTGGCCTACCGGGAGATGGCCCGCCGCGAGGCCGGCGTGCTTTTCGGCGGCCGCCTGGGCACGTACAAGTACCTTGACATGCACATGGCGATCGGGTCCGCGCTCAGCATGTACGACAACCAGATCCGCCCGCACTTTGTCGCCGGGCAGCCGTTCACGGGCCAGACCGATGAGTAAGGAGCTGCGGACCCTGCAGCGGGTCGTGTTCCCCGCGGACGAGCTGGACGTGCTCCCGCTCTACGTCGAGACCCAGATGGACCGCGGCGCCGCCGAGCTCGCGGCGGAGATGGCCGCCGAGGAGCTCACCGGGCGCAAGGTGACCGGCGGCACGGCGTCGGCCAGCGCCGCGGTCGCCGAGGCGCAGTCGAGCGTCCGCTTCGGCGTCGACGTTCCCGCGGACCTGGTCGAGGAGGTCGGGCCGCGGCGCAGCGGCCTGATCACCCCGGGCTGCCGGGTCTCGTTCGCCACCTACTTCAACGCGTTCCCGGCCGGCTACTGGCGCCGCTGGAGCACCGTGGACGAGGTGATCCTGCGCATCCGGCTGGCGGGCGAGTCGAAGGTCATCCTGTACCGCTCGACCGCCCGGGGGCACAGCCACCCGATCGAGACGATCAACGTCGAGTCGGACGACCCGGAGACGGTCGAGCGCACCCTGTCCCTCGCCCCGTTCATCGACGGCGGCTGGTACTGGTTCGACATCGTGGCCGGGCCGCGCGGGACCGCGCTGATCGAGGCCGACTGGCTGGCGCTGGCCGAGCCGTCGCCGCCTGGCCGGCTCAGCATCGGCATCACCGCGTTCGGCGCGCCGGACGATCTGGTCCAGAAGCTGCGGGTGCTCGGCGAGGCCACCGACATCCACCCGCAGCTCGACACCGTCTACGTGATCGACCAGAGCCCCAGGCGGGTCAGTGACCACCCGGGCTTTCAGGACGCGGCCAAGAAGCTCGGCGACCGCATGCAGGTGATCGAGCAGCCGAACCTGGGCGGGTCGGGCGGGTTCTCCCGGTCCATGGACGAAACCGTGCGGGCGGGCAAGAGCGACTACGTCCTGCTCACCGACGACGACGTCGAGATCGATCCCGAGGGCATCCTGCGCGCCGTGACCTTCGCCGACCTGGCCCGCAAGCCGACGATCGTCGGCGGCCAGATGTTCAGCCGGTACGAGCGCTCGGTGCTGCACGCGTACGCCGAGGCGGTCGCGCCGTACCGGTGGTGGTGGGGCAGCGCGCCGAACACCAAGAGCCGGCACGACTTCGGCCGCCGCAACCTGCGCAACACCCCGTGGATGCACCGCCGGGCCGACGGCGACTACAACGGCTGGTGGATGTGCCTGATCCCGACCCGGCTGATCAAGGAACTCGGCCTCGCCATCCCGGTCTTCATCAAGTGGGACGACGCCGAGTACGGGGTGCGGGCCAGGGACCGTGGCTACCCGACCGTGTCGCTGCCGGGCGTGGCCTGCTGGCAGGCGCCGTGGACGGACAAGAACGACGCCCTCGACTGGAACGCCTACTACCACCTGCGGAACCGGGTCGTGGCCGCGCTGCTGCACTCGAAGGAGCCGCGCGGCGGCCAGCTGATCGCGGAAAGCCTGGAGCGGCAGCTGCAGGCGCTGCTGTCGATGCAGTACTCCACGGCGGCGCTGCGCGCCCTGGCCATCGAGGACGTGCTGCGCGGCCCGGCGCACCTGCACGCGGAGATCGGTACCAAGCGGGCGCAGCTGCGGGAGTTCCGGCTCCAGTACGCCGACGCGCGGGAAGAGGCGGACCTGGACAGCTTCCCCCCGGCCCGGCGGCGGGCCCCGGAGGCGGTGAAGTCGTCCACCACACCGACCAACCGGTTCAACCTGCTGGCCAAGGCGGCGTCGGGCACCGTGCACCAGTTCCGGCGGCCGCGGAAAGGGGCCGCGCAGCGGCCGCAGGTGGCGCTGGCGGGCCTGGACGCGGGCTGGTGGGTGCTGGCCAATCTGGACAGCGCGCTGGTGTCGACGGCCGACAACACGGCCGCCGCCTGGTATAAGCGCGACCCACGGCTGTTCCGTTCGCTGGGGCTGCGCAGCATCGCCCTGCACCGGCGGCTGCGCCGGCGGTGGCCTAGGCTCGCGGCCGAGTACCGCGCCGCGGCTGCCGATTTCACCTCGCCGGAGCGGTGGCGCGAGACGTTCGCCCGGAGGCCGGAGAGCACCGGAGGCCAGGAGTGAGCGCGGCCAGGACCGGGCAGCGCGGCGCGGCGCCCGCGTCGGCCGCGCCCGCCGCGGACTCGCCGGCTGGCTGGACGACGAGGGCCGCGCGGTTCCTGCCGATCGGCTTGGTGTCCGCGGTCATGCTCGTGGCGGGCCTGTGGGGACTGGCCCGCCGGAACACCATGGGCAACGACGAGATCGTGACCCGCTACGCGTCCACGCTCAGCTTCGGCCAGCTCGCCCACCTGCTCGAGCACACCGACATCTACCACGGCTTCTACTACGTGGTCATGCACCCCTGGGTGGCCGTGTTCGGCACCACCCCGAGCGCCATCCGGGTCCCGTCGGTGATCGCCATGACCGTGGCCGCCGGGCTGATGGTGCACATCGTCCGGCGGCTGTCCGGATCGACCTGGGCCGGCCTGTTCGCCGGCCTGATCATGGCCCTGACCCCGGAGATCAGCTTCTACGCCCAGACCGCGCGCGAGTACGCCACGATCGTCGCGGTCGTGCTCTGCGCCACGCTGGCGCTGCTGCGTGCGCTCGAAGGCGAGGCCGCGGGGCAGACCGACCGCCGCCGGTGGGTTCTCTACGGCGCGCTGATAACGCTCTGCGGCTACCTGAACGAGCTGACGCTGATGGTGCTGGCCGCGCACATGGCCACCGTGCTGCTGGCCCGCCCAGGGAGGCGGGTGTTCCGGCACTGGTTCACCGCCGGCGCCGTCGGCGCGTTCCTGGTCCTGCCGGTCGTCATCGGCAGCATCCACCAGGACTCGGCCGCGTCCTGGATCACCCGGCCAACCGTGCACGACGTGGGGATCCTGTTCCACGACTACTTCGGCTCGGTCACCTGGGTGGCCGTGTGCCTGTTCCTGTTCGCGGTGGCCGCGGTCCTGCCCGACGGCCGTCCGCCCTGGTGGCGCCGCGGCGGGATCTCGCTGCCGTCGGTAGCCGCGCCGCTGCTGGTGCTGCCGGGCGGGCTCTTGATGCTGGAATCCGTGCTGGGGCACCCGCTGTACGTCGACAGGTACGTCCTGTACGGCGAGACCGGGGCGGCCATGCTGGCCGGGGCCGGGCTGTACCGGATCGGCCGGTGGCTGGCCGACCGGGCGGGCGGCCGGGTGGACCCGCGCGCGGTCATCGCGGTGACCGGAGTCGCGGCGTGCCTCGGCGTTCTGGTCTTCCAGCTCACGCCGCAGCACCGGGCGCGTACCCCGCTGACCCGCCAGTTCGACTACGGCGACCCCGCGTTCTACATCGGCGCGCACGCACGGCCCGGCGACGGGGTGCTGTTCTTCAACTCCTTCTACCGCAAGGCCGAGCTGGGCTACCCGTATCAGTTCCGGGACACTACCGACTTCGCGCTGGCGGTGACGCCGCAGAAGTCCGGCACGCTCAACGGCTTCGACAAGCCGTTCTCGGTCGTGGGCCCGCTCATGCTCACCTACCAGCGGATCTGGGTGGTGGGCCGGGCCCCGTCGGCGCGCGTGTCCAACCCCGCGATCAGCGCCGAGGGCAAGCTGCTGATGAGCCGCTTCAGGCTGGTCGTGGAGCGGAAGTTCAAGGGCGTGGTGGTCACGCTCTGGCAGCAGCGCTGAGCCGTCAGCCGGGCGGCGGCGTGGTGCAGCCCAGGCACGGCGGCAGGCCGGTGAAGTAGGCCGGGATCGACGGCGAGTCCGTCGGCGGGTTGGTGGGCAGCAGGACCGGGGGACGCGGCTTCTGGTTGAAGTCGAAATCCTGGTCCAGGTTGCCGAGGATCGGCTCATCCTCGCGAACATCCGGCCTGCGGTCGGGGCGGCGGTCGGTCCTGGGGTTGAGCCGTGCCCCGCCCAGGAAGTCATCCTCGATGAACTTCAGGTACGCGTCGCTGCTGAGCGTCTGGTGGTCGATGAAGTCCTTCTTGGCGTACGGCGAGATGACGATCCCGGGCACCCGCAGACCGTAGCCGTTCTGGTCGACGGCGGGAGGCACCACGCCGTCGTAGAAGCCGCCCCAGTCGTCCCAGGACAGGAAGATCGCCGTGGACTTCCAGTCCTTGCTCTCCATGGCGGCATTGACGATCGCGGTGACGTACGCCTGGCCGCGATGGACGCTCGCGGGCGGATGCTCGCTGTTCGCACCGGAAGGGACGATCCAGCTCACCGCGGGGAGCTTGCCCGCCCGCGCCGCGGTGAAGTAGGCGCTGAGGTCCTTGATGTTGCCGACCTGGTGGTCCTGCTGCACGTCGCCGAACAGCGGGAGCGGGTTCCAGATGCCCGGGGTGGAGGCGCTCTGGGGCACCGGCGCGCAGGTCTCGTCCGAGTCGTCGTCGCAGTCGGGCTGCGTCCCGGACTCCACGTAGTACGCCCAGCTCACGTGCTTGGCGTAGAGCAGCCACGTGATGTCGGTCCAGGCCAGGTCGATGTCGGTCTTGCCGGTGGTCAGCTCGTCGTTGACGGCCTGGTTGAACTGCTGCACCCCGTATGGCCCGACGACGTCGTTGACGCAGCTCATCGGCGAGCGGGTGGCGCACTTGGCGGACCAGGCCGACACCATGTAGAGGTGGTCGGGGAGCGACCACGAGTTCACCGGCTCGAACATGTGGTCCTGCAGCACGAAGTCCCTGGCGTACGTCCAGTAGTTGGGTATCTCGGCCGCCGTGTGGTAGCCCATCACGTCGGGCGGCCCGCCCTGGTTGCACGCCGGGTCGTCCGGGATCGCGCAGGTCGAACTCGCCGCGTCCCGCTGCCGGATGAACCCGTCCATCCGGCCGCCGTCCACGTCGGCCACGGCGTTGGCCTCACCATGCGGGCCGCCGCCGTTCACGTCGGCGGTGTCGTGGTAGGGCCGGGTGCACCCGCCGGCCGGGTTCGGCACGCACACCGTCGGCACCCCGTCGCGCGCCGGGATGCCGTCCGCGCCGGGATAGGTCCCGAAGTAACTGTCGAACGACCGGTTCTCCTGCATGATGATGATCACGTGCTTGATCTTGTGGATCCCGGCGGGGACGTCGTAGTGGCCGGCCGGGCCGCCGACCACCCGCTCGGGCGGGGGCGACGGGGCCGAGGTGCACGCGGCCAGCAGCGCGACGGCGAGCATGGCGGAGATGACGAGATGAGCGGATCGCGCGGTCACGTTCTCGGACGGGCCTTACAGGACGATCGGGGGCCACAGGTTTTGCTGCGCGGCGATCGGATCGCCCGCGTACTCCTGCATGGCGTCCAGGTTGTCATGCGCCGGGTACTTGGCCGCGGCCGGGCCGTCGGCGAACGCCCGCAGCACGTTGGCGGTGACCTTCCTGACGAAGTCGCCGCCGCGGCGGTTCACCCCGAACTCGCCGTACTGGTACGGGTCGAACGCGCCTACCCAGCGCATGGTCCCGGCGTTGAACACGCCGGCGCCGCTGGCGTGGGTGTAATAGGCCGAGTCCGAGTAGCTGTTCACGCCGCGGCAGACCAGCGGGGAGTGGGACAGGACCTGGATGGGCCGCTCGACCGGCCAGTCCGGGTTGACCCGGTCGTACTCGATGCCGACGATGCCGGGGAAGCTGGTCCCCTTCTGCACGCCGGTGCCGGCGAACATCCAGGCATCGGGGGTGGCCACGACGTAGGGCGCGTTGGTGGGGTTGGACTCGTACAGGGTGCCGGTCATCGACGATTCGGCGTCCGCGTCCGGCGGCTCCCGGTAGTCGTTGGTGACCAGAGCGTCGTCCTTGCCGTACAGCGGATCGTCCATGTAGCTGGTCTTGTAGCGGATGACCAGCCGGTTGTCGCCCAGGCTCGTGCTGGCCAGCCGGATCCGCCGGAAACAGCAGTTCGCGCCGAGGAACGCCAGGTTCACGCCCTGGTTCCTGGCCGCGGTGACATGGGCGCGCTCCTGCGGCGTCCAGTACTCGTCGTGCCCCAGCGAGAACAGCGCGCTGGCCCCGTCGAGCAGGTGCGGAATCGTGGCGGTCTCCATGCTGGTGACGTAGGCGAGCGGCAGCCCCATGCGCTCGGCAAGCTCGATCAGCGGGCGGTCATGCGCCAGGAACATGAACGCTCCGTCGAGGTCGTAGGGCCGGTCCAGGCTGACCACCAGCGAGCGGTTGTCGTAGTCGGCCGCGCCGCCCGGCCCGTTGTACAGGTCGTAGCCGCCCCAGGTGTTGTAGGCCTGCCAGGTCGCCGTGGAGTTCTTGAGCACCACCTTGCCCGCGGTGCTGGCGGACCGGACGGTCACCGGCACGAACCGTTGCGCCCCGTTCTCGGCGTCCATCCGCAGCAGGTAGGACCCGTCCGGCCAGTCATCGGTCGGGATGGTCAGCGACGGTCCCCAGTCGGTCTGCACCGTGTTGGTCGGCACCGCGGTGTTCAGGGAGGCCAGGTTGTACGCGCTCTGCTGCCCGCCGCGCACCGTACCCGACTTCCATACCAGCCGGGCCTGGTCGCCGTTGTACCAGCCCATACGGAAGGCGCTGACCGTGAACGACCGCGCGGTCGTCGACGCGTACAGGGTGACCGGCTCGCCGGGCAGCACGCTGTACTGGCCGGCGTAGCCCACCATCGCCTCGGGCGCGCCGAGCTGGCTGATCTTCCAGTCCGGGTCGCCCGGGAGCTGGTTCTCGCTGAGCACCCGGCGCTTCGGCACCGACGTCGCGGCCTTGCGGCGCGCCTCGTCGGCGGGCCCGCTCGATCGGGTGGCCTCCAACCCCGCGATCGCCGCCACCGGAACCGCCGCCGCGGCCGCGGCCATACCGAGAAATTTCCGCCGCGAATGGGACCGCCGCGAATGAGAGCGCGGTGTCATGCCATATAGGTTTACACCGGTCTCAGGGAACCGGCCAGGCATCTTGGTAACATCTGCGCAAAGTGTTGAATCAGCCGGGTCGGCGCCCGCGCCGTCGGCCCAGATCAAGGAGTCAGGAATGCCTGGCGCAGCCATGCCCGGGATCGCCGCCGCGCGCCCGGCGGCGCCGTGACGGCCGCCCGCGAGACCAGCGA
>JASHUI010000266.1:0-3058 GCA_030040095.1 Streptosporangiaceae bacterium
CGCCGGCTGCTGGTGACCACCGGCCGCGAGCCCGCCGAGGTCGCCGAACTGGTGGTCGAGGCCATCCGTGAGGCTCGCTTCTACATTCTGACCTCGGACAACCGCAATCACGCCATCCGGCGCCGGGCCGAGGACATCCTGGCCGGCCACCCTCCCGCGGAACCCTTCACCTAACGGCCAGCCCGGCCCGGGCGGTCACTTGGCCATGCAGCCGCCGTCCACCACCAGCGTCTGCCCGGTCATGTAGTCGGACGCGGGCGAGGCCAGAAACAGGGCCGGCCCCCTGATCTCGCGGGCCTCGGCCACCCGTCCCATCGGGGTGAAGCCGGTGACCGCGGCCAGGAACTCCGGGTCGTCATAGGCGCCGAGCCTGGTGCGGTAGAAGCCGGGGCACAGCGCGTTGACCTGAATGCCGCGGGTCGCGTACTCCAGGCCGAGCTCGCGGGTCAGGTTCACCACGGCTCCCTTGGCCGCGTTGTAGGCCGGCACGGGGAAGACGCTCGACCCGCCCGCCAGCCCCCACATCGACGCCACGTTGATGATCTTCCCGCTGCCCTGGGTGACCATCACCCGCAACGCCTCGCGGGCGCAGTAGAACACGCCGTTCAGGTCCACGTCGATCACCTTGTGCCAGCCCTTGACGTCGAACTCGTGCACGGGCGCGGGCGACGGGTCGGCGATGCCGGCGTTGTTGAAGAGCACGTCCAGGCGCCCGAAACGCTGGACGGCGGCGCCGACCATGGAGATCACCTCGTCGTGCCGCGCCACGTCGCAGCGCAGGGCCAGGCCGGCCCGGCCGATCCTGCTGACCTGGCCGGCCGTGGCCTGCGCGCCGTCGAGGTCGATGTCCGCGCACACGACGTCCGCGCCGGCCTCGGCCATGACCTCGGCGAACTCCGCACCAAGGCCGCCGCCCGCCCCGGTGACCAGCGCCACCTTGCCGGTGAGGTCAAAGAGATAATCGTTGGACATGACGGCGGGCCTCCTACGTGTCGGTCATATGGCGTGACGCCGGTCGAATCATGCCACGATGCCGTCACTCTGGGCCGCCGCCAATGTACATTATTTTTGACTTCAGGTCTGACCTGCTTTACATTGGCGGTGTCAAAACTTCTTTACACGGCCCCTGAGGGGGAGCGATGGCCTACGAAGAGAAGGGCACCTGGGTCTACCTGGCGGCCTGCCTGGGCGGGTACAGCGTCTACCTGGCGATCGTCCTGGGGCGGCTGGCCAGCACGCCCGTCGCGCAGGTGCCCTACGTGTCGGTGCTGCTATGGACGACCGGCGCCTCGATCCTCGCCTCGATCGTGGGCCGCGTCCTGGCCGGGGGCCCCGGCGCGACCCGTCGCAGCGATGTGCGGGACCGGGAGATCTACCGCTTCGGCGAGTACACCAGCCGGTGGTTCATCGTGGCCGGTGCCGGGGCGGCGCTGGTCATGGCCATGGCGCGCTGGGACTACTTCTGGATCGCCAACGTCATCTACCTTGGCTTCGTCCTGTGGGCGGTGGCCGGGTCCGCGGCGAAGCTCGTCGCCTACCGGCGCGGCCTGCGCCCGGCGTGACGAGCGCGATGAGCAAGCCGACCAGGATCACCAACTCGATCCGGGCGCTGCGCTTCGCCCACGGCGAGATGACCCAGGCGCAGCTCGCGGATCGCGTCGGCGTCACCCGGCAGACGATCATCGCCATCGAGCGGGGCCGCTACTCCCCCTCGCTGGAAATGGCCTTCCAGATCGCGCAGGTGTTCCAGGTGCCGCTCGACGAGGTATTCGCCTATCCCGACGGCGCGTGATCGTGGTCAGGCCGGCGGGAACGGCTGGCCGTCCAGGTCGACCTGGCCGTTGGCCACCAGCCAGGCCAGCGACTCGTGCAGGGCCTGCAAGGTGCTGTAGCGCGGCGCGTAGCCCAGTTCCTGCCGGGCCCGGGCGATGCTCGCGGTGATACCGCGGAACGTGTGCTCGCGGGTGGCCGCGGCGTTCTCGGCGCCGGCCCGGCGCTCGAATTCCGCCCAGTCGACGAAATCGAGTTCCGGCTCGCGCCCGAACCACTGCGCGACGCCTGCCGCCAGGCCGCGCAGCGTCATGGCCTGCTCGGCCACCACGTGGAAGCTCCCGCCGATCGCGGCCGGCCGCTGCAGTGCCAGCTCGAAGGCCTGCGCCACGTCGTCGGCGTGGACGTGATGCAGCACGCCGAGGCCGTGATCGGGCAGGGCCAGCGGCTTGCCGGTGGCCAGCGCGGTCCAGGCCTGAGGGTCCAGGTTGCCGGCCGGGGTGATGACCGGCCAGCCCGGCCCGCTGATGTGCCCCGGGTGCAGCACGATCGCGGGCACGCCGCCGGTCCGCGTCTCGCGGTGCAGCAGCGCTTCGATCTCGGCCTTGCCGGTGCCGTACTCACCGTAGGCGGTCCGGGGCTCGTCCTCGGTGACCGGAACCACCCGCGCCGGGCCGTGCACCCAGATCGTGCCGCAGTGCACCAGCAGCGGGCGGGATGGGCGCAGCGCGTCCGCCAGCTGCCGCGCCGAGGCGGCGGTGAAGCAAATCAGGTCGATCACCGCGTCCGGGCTCAGCGCCGCGACGTGCGCACCGAACGCGCCTTCCGCATCCTCCGCGTCGCGGTCGGCGGTGACCATGGTGACCGAGTTCCACTCCGGGCTCGGGTGGTACGGCTCGCGGGTGCCGCGGGCCATCGCGATCACCTCGTGGCCGCCGCGCACCAGCCGCGGGACCAGGTACGTCCCGATGTGCCCGGTGGCCCCGATGACGACCACGCGACTCATGCTCACCAGTCCTTCCGGGGGACGTCTAGAAGGGATCGAGGCGGTCGTGTCGGTAGGTGGTCTCGATCGCCGCGAGCAGCCGGTCCACGTCGGCCACGTTCGAGGCCAGGCCGACCGAGGCGCGTATGGCGCCGCCGCCGGGAATGCCCGCCCGGGCGGCGTAGTCGTGCGAGGTGCTGGCGTTGCTCCGGCGGGCCCGGGTGAGGTCCGCCCTGGTCAGCCCGAACGCGGCCTCGGCCGCCCCGGGATTGCAGAAGCACCCGGTGCGGACGGAGATCCCCG
>JASHUI010000267.1:0-4629 GCA_030040095.1 Streptosporangiaceae bacterium
CCGGGCCGGCCTGCGGCCTGGCGACGTCATCGTCCGGTTCGCGGGCCAGCCGATCGCCGGCGCCACCGCACTGCTGGACGCGGTCAGGTCCCAGCCGCCGGGCTCCAGGGTCATGGTGACGTTCCTGCGGCGCGGGGCCGGCCGCACGGTGGCTCTCACCCTCGGATCCGCCCAGTCGTGACCCGCAGGGCCGCGCGGACTTCATGGCCGCGGGTCCGACGGTCTACATTGGAAGGCAGCCGACCCTCCCGGGCTCACCGTCGCGGGTCGATGACTGCCGGAGCGATGCAGGAGCGCCCTCGTGTTCGACCTGTCCTTCACCAAGATCCTGGTGCTCGCGGTGATCGCGTTGCTCATCTTCGGCCCCGATCAGCTGCCGAAGGTCGCCCGCGAGGTCGGCCGGGCCCTGCGCGACCTGCGCCGGATCGCCGAGAGCGCCAAGGCCGACCTGCAGGAGGGCCTCGGCCCGGAGTTCCGGGACTTCGACATCAGCGACCTGCACCCGAAGACCTTCGTGCGCAAGCACCTCTGGGAGGAGTTCGACAACGGCGGCGCCAACGGGAAGGGCCAGGAAACCGCCGGGCCCCGGATGCCCGACACCAACGGCGCCTCGATGCTGACGCCGGGCGAGAGCCCGCCCTACGACTCCGAGGCCACCTGAGCCGTCTGCGGGGCCGCCTGAGCGAGGATCACACCGGGGTCAGGCCGAGCGGGCGCCCGGCCAGGCCGCGGGACTGGCCGGCCAGGTCCTCGGCGATCCTGGTGAGCTCGCGGGCGGCCGGCGCGTCCGGGTCGGCCAGCACCAGCGGGGTGCCCCGGTCACCGGCCTCACGCAGCCGCACGTCGATGGGCACCTGACCGAGCAGCGGCACGCTCGCGCCGATCATCCGGGTCAGCGTCCTGGCCACGATGTCACCGCCCCCGGACCCGAACACCTCGGTCCGCTCGCCGCAGTGCGGGCAGGGCAGGTACGACATGTTCTCGATCACGCCGACCACCCGCTGATGCAGTTTCTGCGCGAGCGAGCCCGCCCGCTCGGCCACCTCCGCCGCGGCCGCCTGCGGCGTGGTGACGACGATCAGCTCCGAGCCCGGGATCAGGTGCGCCGAGGAGATCGCGATGTCGCCGGTGCCCGGCGGCAGGTCCATCAGCAGCACGTCCAGGTCGCCCCACCAGACGTCGGCCAGGAACTGCTCCAGCAGCCGGTGCAGGATCGGCCCGCGCATCGGCAGCGGCTCGTTGCCGCGCTTCATCATCCCGCTGGACATGGCCCGGACCCCGTGCGCCGAGGGCGGCATGATCATCTGCTCGACCTGGGTCGGGTGCCCGGTCACGCCCAGCATCCGCGGCACCGAGTGGCCGTAGATGTCGGCGTCGAGCAGGCCGACCTTCTTGCCCGCGGCGGCCATGGCCACCGCCAGGTTCACCGTCACCGACGACTTGCCCACGCCGCCCTTGCCGCTGGCCACCGCGTACACCTTGGTCAGCGAGTCCGGCTGGGCGAACGGGATGACCCGCTGCGGCTGGCCGCCCCTGAGCCTGGCCTGCAACTCGCCGCGCTGCTGCTCGCTCATCACGTCCAGCTCGACCCGGACTCTGGCCACCCCGTCGAGCTTGCTGACCGCGGCGGTGACGTCCCGGGTGATGGTCTCGCGCAGCGGACAGCCCGCCACGGTCAGCCACACGTCGACCCGGACGGTGCCGTCGGGGCCGACCTCGACGTTCTTGACCATGCCAAGGTCGGTGATCGGACGGTGGATCTCGGGGTCGCTGACGCCGGCGAGCGCCTTCGTGACCTGCTCTATCGTTGGCGGCGACGACAGCGCCGACGGGGTAGCCATGCCACCCATGCTACGGAGCGGTCCGGGGCGCGTCGAACGAACGCCGGTCCCGGCCAGAACGGAAAGACCCTGGGGGAGCGGCACGCGGCCGGCCCGGGCGGTCCCGCCGCGCGAGATGATGCGGTCCATGGCGGAACTGCAGCAGATCGGCCGCAGGCACCCGGCGGCCGAGCTGGTCAGGGACATTCAGCGCAATCGCGCCGGTATCCCCCGGCGCACGTTCGTGGCCGAGGGGCTGTTCGAGAACAACGTGGTCCTCGAGGCCGGTGTGATCGTCGACACGTTCCTGTGGTGCCCGGAGGCCGCCTACTCCGACGAGGCCAGGACCCGCAGCACGCAGCTCGCCGAGCGGGCCCGCCGGTCCTACCGGATCTCCGAGAAAACTCTCAGCTACCTGGCCGAGCGGCCGAGCCCGGACGGCCTGATCTGCGTCGCGCGGCTGCCGGATGCCGACCCCGAGACGTTCGCGTTCGATAAAAATGCCCTGATTCTGGTGATCGACGGCATCGAGATCCCGGGAAACCTGGGGACGCTGATCCGCACCGCCGACGCGTGCGCCGCCGACTGCCTGGTGCTGACCAACCGCCGGACCAGGCTGACCCACCCGAAGGTGCTGCGCAGCAGCCAGGGGATGAGCATCCGGGTCCCGGCGATCGAGTTCGGCGCGGTGGCCGACGCCATCTCCTGGCTCGGCCGGGGCGGGTTCCGCGTGTACCTGGCCGACACCGACGACAGCCAGAACTACCGCGGCTGCGACTACCGAGGCCGGACCGCGCTGGTGGTGGGAAGCGAGCGCTACGGGATCTCGCCGCGCTGGCACGAGGCCGGCTTCCCCCGGATCGGCATCCCTATGCTGGGGGCGGCCGATTCGCTGAACGTCGCGGTCAGCGCCGCGGTGCTGCTCTACGAGGCGCGCGCGCAGATGAACCAGTGGTGAGGCGCTCTTTACGCCCCGGCTCGCCCCCGCCTGGTCACGCCAGCGAGTCGATCAGCGGGCTGCTGAAGGGGACGCCGTTGCGACGGTTGCCGCCCTTGCCCCCCACCGCCCAGCAACCGTCGCCGCAGGCCAGGGCGCTGAGGTAGCCCTGGTGCCGGGCCGAGGGCACCGGCACCGGGGCCCAGCCCATGGCCGGGCCCTGCCAGTGCAGGGCCAGCGGGCGGTACTTGCGGGTCATCCCGAGCAGCCAGCAGCCCCTCGGCCCGGAGCAGCTCAGGCCGACCGGGTAGGTCAGCCCGCTGCTGATGACCGGGGTCCAGGAGCGGCCGTTCCAGGCGTCGGTGACCAGGCTGGCGCCGGGGAAGACGGCCAGGCACATGGCCGGCCTCGCGCAGCCGAACAGCGACGGCACCGTGCTGCTGGTGCCGGTCGGCACTGTGGTGCCGGTGCCGGTGCCGGTGCCGGTGCCGGGGCCGCCGGGCGGCGGGGGGACCGCCGTCCAGCGGCCGCCGGAGTAGCTGGTCGCCGCGGCGGCGCCGTCCCGCAGGCCCACGGCCAGGCATGAGCCCCCCGCCGTGCAGGAGACCGCGTCCGGGGACAGGCCGCCGGGCAGCGCGCCGACCACGCTCCACTGGGTTCCGTTCCACTGCTCGAGCAGGTCATCGGCCGCGCCGGAGCGCGACTGGATGCCGCCGGTCGCCCAGCACGTGCTGGCCGATGCGCAGCTGACGCTGTCCAGCTGACTGCCGGGCAGGGCCGGGGCGGCAACCGGCTGCCAGGCACCGCCCAGCCAGTGCTCGATGACCGACTGGCCGCCGGCCGCGTTGCCGCCCACGGCCCAGCAGTCGCTGGCGCCGGGACAGGCGATGGACTCCAGGGCCGCGCCCCGCGCCCGGAGCCCGGCGGCCGGTACCGTGGCCCAGCGACCCGCCGTCTCGTGCTTCAGCAGCGGGCCGCGGGTCTCGGCCAGCGTGTTCCCGCCTGGCGCGTTCCCGGTCTGGCCGACGGCCCAGCACTGGGCCGCGGTCGGGCAGGCCACCGCGTTCAGGTAGTCGTCCGGGTACTGCTTGGTGGCCGCGTTCTGGCTGAAGTGGTGAAAGGCCCACGCGTCGATGCCGGCGATCAGGACCGCGGCGACGACCACGACCAGGCCGATCAGCCGCCGCCCGCTCATCTTCTCGTTCACCGGAAACCCACCGGCTCAATATATCGGCGGGGTTCAGGCCGGGTAGGCGTCCCACTCGGCCAGATAGCCGGCCAGGCCCTTGGTCAGCGGCAGGCGGTCCATCTCGGCGGCCGTGACCCAGCGCGCGTCGTCGGCGTCGTCGCCGGCGGCGAGCTGACCCCCGGTGACGACGGCCAGGTAGTCACCGACGTCGATGACCGCCCCGTCCGGCCCGGGCAACTCGGCCCGGCCGAGCAGCCGGCCGCAGTCCACCCGCAGCCCGGTCTCCTCCCGTACCTCCCGGACCACCGCCTGCTCATCGGTCTCGCCGGGCTCGATCCGGCCGCCGGGCAGCGACCACAGCCCGGCCCCCGGCTCGTGGCCCCGCCTGATCAGCAGCAGCCGTCCGCCGCCGTCCTTGATCACCGCGCCGACGCACGGGATCCGCCTGCTCGCCATCCGTTCAGTATGGAGCCGCCCGGTATTTCACCAGGCTCGCCCCGCCGGGGACTTGACGTTCGGCGTCCAACGCGTAACGGTCAGTATTCATGAGGAAGGCGCCCACCTGCCCGCGCTGCGGCGGCCCGTTGCGCGAGCCCAGCGTCTGGTCCAGCGCCTGGCACTGCGACACGCACGGCGCGGTGCATCCGCTGCGGACCGTGGCCCGCCCGTCGGCCGCCGGGCTC
>JASHUI010000268.1:0-5218 GCA_030040095.1 Streptosporangiaceae bacterium
GCCCTCGATGTCGAGTTGCGGGTCCCACGCCTGCTGCAGGACCAGGCCCTGGAAGATCGAGGCGCAGACCCTCGCGGCGCCGTCCGGGTCCAGGCCAGGCGGCAGGCTGCCGCCGCGCTGGCCGCGGCGGAAGAGGTCGGCCAGGATCCGCACCGGCTCGTCCAGGCCCCCGCGGACGATGGCCATCACCCGCTCGCTGCGCAGGGCCTCCCCCCACACCTGGACGGTGACCCGGCGCCAGCGCTGCTCGGCCGGGTCGGCCAGGCGGGCCAGCGACACCCCGACCAGGTGCCGCAGGGCCGCGGCGACGTCATCGCCGGCGTCCACCTCGGCCAGGGCCGCCGCCTCGGCCGCGTGATGCTCGGCGGCGATCGCCGCCACGATGTCCTCCTTGGACCGGAAGTAACGGTAGATCGCTCCCGCGCTCAGCCCGGTCTCGGCCACGATGTCCTGCATGGTCGCGTGGTGGAAGCCCTCCCGGGCGAAGCAGGTGATCGCGGCGTCCATGATCTGCCGCCGCCGGGCCTGGAGATAGCTCTGGCTCACCCTCGGCATCTCAGGCCCGCCTCGCCCCGGCCACGTGGTAGTACGCGGGGACGCTCGGGCACTTGCCCGGCGGGTAGAGGTGCGCGGCCGCGGCGCTGACGGCGGTGTCCCACTCCAGGTTGAAGCCGCGCCCGGCCAGGTAGCCGCGCACCTGCGAGGGATCGAGCCCGAACGTGAACGGTTCCCCAAGCCGCCGTACCGCGCGCAGCGTGCTCTGGGCGCCCGCGAAATTCGCCGTGCCGTCGAGGATCCCGCGGTCGATGTAGGTGAACAGCACCGGCGACCCGGGCCCGACCGCGGCGGCCAGGAACCGGAAGGTGGCGTCCACCGCCAGCGGGTCGAGGTAGTTGGTCACCCCCTCCCACAGGACCAGGGTCGGCGCGCCCGGCTCGAACCCGGAATGCGCCAGCCTCCTGGCCGGATCGTCGGTCCCGAACACCACCGGCACGAACCTGACCTGGCCTCCGGGCCGCCCGGCCCCGCGCTCCAGAGCCCGCCGCTTGGCCGCCTGCGTCGCCGGGTGGTCCACCTCGAACACGGCCACCCGCTCCATCCCCGGCAGGCGGTAGGCACGGCTGTCGAACCCGGCGCCGAGGATCAGGACCTGACGTACCCGGGGCAGTTCGGCCGCCACCCTCTCGTCGATCAGCCTGGTGCGGGCCACGACGCCGCCGCGGACGCAGGGCCAGCGACCATCGATGTAGGTCTCGATCAGGCGCCGGGCGGCCGGCACCCGGGCCACCCGGGCCAGCAGCCGGAACTCCGGGGTAAGGAAGCGGATCGCCAGCGGGTCGTCGGCCACGCGCCCGCAGGCCGGGCGGCGGGCCTCGAGCGCGCGGAACAGCGCGTTCTGCACGGCGGTCCGGCTTGGCTGTCCCTCGCGCATCGCGGGTGCCCCTCTCCTGAGCAGGTGCCGCTCTCTCACCGGGCGCCGCTGTGTCACCGGGCGCCGCTGTGTCACCGGGCGCCGCTGTGTCACCGGGTGCCGCTGTGTCACCGGGTGCCGCTGTGTCACCGGGCGCGCCCCCTTTAAAAAGCGGATGTCCGTTCACTTTAGGAAGGCACGGCCGCGGCGTCAACGGCAATTCCAAGCAAGCACGGGTGCCCCCGGCTCCCTCGGTCCCGGGCGGCCGTGAGTGCGAGCCACGGTCACACCAGAGTGCAGCAGACTCGCACTCATCCCCCGCCACCCGACCCCAGCCCCGCGACGGCCGAAGGCACCGCACGACTGCCCGGCACCGCCTGGCCGCCCGACCCCCAGCCACGCGGCGGACCCAGCGTGCCCCGCGCACGAGACGCCCGGCATCCCCAGACGGCCCATGAGTGCGAGCCACGGTCACACCAGAGTGCCGCAGACTCGCACTCATCCCCCGCCACCCGACGCCCAGGCACGCGACGGCCGAAGGCACCGCACGACCGCCCGGCACGCCCCGGCCGCCCGACCCCAGCCACGCGGCGGATCCGGGCCCCGAGCGCGACTGCGCGGCGTCCGTCGGACGGTCATGAGTGCGAGCCACGGTCACACCAGAGTGCAGCAGACTCGCACTCATCCCCCGCCGCCCGACCCCGAGGCACGTGGCGGACCGGGGCCGTGACTGCGCGGCGAACTATACGTTGACAGCCAATGTCGGCGAAGTCATACTCGTCAGTAACCCTCGAGGAATAAGTCGGGCTGCTCGGTATTCTGCCCGGCCCGAGTGCCGCATTCGCTTTTGTCGCAACGACGCGACACCGCCCATTTCCGTCAGGCAGGGCGGGGAGCCTGACCCGGCTCAGACGCATGCGAGGGACAATGAAATACCGGCGATGGCACAGATTCCTTGGCGCGCCAGCGCTCGTCGCGGCGGTCGTGGTTGCCCTGGCCGTTGCTACCTCGGTCCCGGCGCAGGCAGCGAGTTCGCTGCCGCTGGAGAGCGAGGCCTCCGCCTTCATCAACTCGACCTTTTTCTGGAACTACAACGCATCCCCACCAGGCGCCAATGTGCGGTGCACTCCTTCGGCGACGCACCCGTATCCCGTGGTGCTTGTCGAGGGGACTTTTTCCAGCATGTACAACAGCTTCGGCGCGCTGTCGCCCGACCTGGTCAACAACGGCTACTGCGTCTACGCCTTTAACTACGGCCAGACGATTCCGCTGACCGGGTTCTATGCGATGGGCGACATCGCCGCGTCGGCCGCCCAGTTGTCCACCGAGGTGAACCAGGTCCTGGCCGAGACCGGGGCCAGCAAGGTCGACCTGGTCGGCTGGTCGCAGGGCGGCATGATGCCGCGCTACTACATCAACGACCTGGGCGGCGCGTCCACGGTGAACATGCTGGTCGGCCTGGCGCCGTCGAACTACGGCACCACGCTCGACGGCCTGACCAACCTGATCAGCGACCTCGGCCTGCTCGGCCTCACCACCGCGCTGCTGTCGGTCGCCTGCGATGCCTGCGTTCAGCAGTTGCAAGGATCGTCGTTCCTGACCAGCCTGAACCAGTCGCCCACGGCGGCCGGGGTCAAGTACGTCGTGATCGAGACCGCCGACGACGAGGTCGTGACGCCGTACACGAACGCGTTCCTGCCCGCCGCGGCCAACGTGCAGAACATCACGCTGCAGAACCAGTGCTCGCAGGACGCCAGCGATCACCTGTCGATTGGCTACGACTCCAACGCCCTGCAGGACGTGGTCAACGCGCTCGGCCCGGACACGGCGGGGTTCCAGCCGACCTGCGCGGCGGTCGGGCCGTTGCTCGGCAACGTCTGAGCCGCCAGACGGCGCCGAATAAAATAGAACAGGTTCTACCGGCGGGCAGCAAGGAGCCTCGCGGCTCATCCCGACTTGTTGCCCGCCGGTAACGAAACATGTTTCACTCTGAACCGTGCACCAGCCGCTGAGCGCTCCCCTGGAGATCGGCTTCGATTACACCCGCTCGCTCGGCCCGACGCTGAGCCGGTTCATGTCTGGCCTGGCCGAGCGGCGCATCCTCGGCTCACTGGGGGCCGACGGCCGGGTGCACGCCCCGCCGTTCGAGTACGACCCGGTCACGCTGGACCCGCCGGGCGAACTGGTGCCGGTGGGCCCGGAGGGCACGGTCACGACCTGGTGCTGGGTGCCGGAGCCGGTCGAGGGCCAGCCGCTGGCGCACCCGTTCGCCTGGGGCCTGATCCGCCTGGACGGCGCCGACACCGCGATGCTGCACGCGGTCGACGCCGGAGCGCCCGCCGCGATGCGGACCGGGATGCGCGTCCGGCCCCGGTGGGCGAGCAGCCCGGCCGGTCACATCCGCGACATCATCTGCTTCGAGCCCGCGCCAGGGGGGCACGGCGTGGCCCGGACCGAGGAGCCCTGGAGCCACGCAGCGGAAACGACCACGATCATGACCACTCCGGTGCGGCTGCACTACCAGCACACGGTGTCGCCCGGGGAGAGCAGCTTCCTTTACGGGCTGGCGGACGGGCGGCTGCTCGCCCAGCGCTGCCCGGCGTGCCGCAAGGTCTACATCCCGCCGCGGGGTGCCTGCCCGACCGACGGGGTGCCCACCACCGACGAGGTCGAACTGCCCGACCACGGCATCGTCACCACGTTCTGCGTGGTGAACGTGGACTACCCGGGCCAGCGGGTCGCGGCGCCCTACGTGGCGGCGGCGGTGCTGCTGGACGGGGCCGACATCCCGTTCCAGCACCTGATCCTCGGCTGCGAACCGGGCGAGGTCCGGATGGGCATGCGGGTCCAGGCGGTATGGAAACCACGCGAGCAGTGGGGCACTTCGTGGGAGAACATCGACCACTTCCGCCCCACGGGCGAGCCGGACGCGCCCTACGAGACCTACGCCCACCACCTGTGAAGGCGGCATGGTTTGAAGGCGGCACGGTTGAAGGCAGCACGGTTGAAGGCGGCACGGTTGAAGGCGGCACGGTTTGAAGGCAGCACAGTGACCTTGAAGGCAGCACAGTGACCAGCCGGGCGGATGTCGCGGTCGTCGGCTTCGCGCAGTCCCCGGTCCGGCGGCACGGCGAGACCACCACCAGCGGCGTGGAGATGCTGGTGCCGATCTTCGCCGAGGTATTCCGGGCCACCGGGCTGGCCAAGGGCGACGTCGGCTTCTGGTGCTCGGGTTCGTCCGACTACCTGGCGGGCCGGGCGTTCTCGTTCGTCTCGGCCGTGGACGCGATCGGGGCGTTCCCGCCGATCGCCGAGTCACACGTGGAGATGGACGGCGCCTGGGCGCTGTACGAGGCGTGGGTGAAGATCCTCCTCGGCGAGGCCGACATCGCGCTGGCGTACGGCTTCGGCAAGTCGTCGGCCGGGGACCTGCGGCGGGTGCTCGCGCTGCAGCTCGACCCGTACCTGGTCGCCCCGCTGTGGCCCGACTCGGTGAGCATCGCGGCGCTGCAGGCCCGGCTGGGCATCGAGGCCGGGGCCTGGACCGAGGCTCAGATGGCCGAGGTGGCGGCGCGCAGCCGCCTGGCCGCGACGGGGAACCCGCAGGCCCAGCTGTCCGGCGAGGTCTCGGCCGACAAGCTGCTGGAGCAGCCGTATGTCGCCGATCCGCTGCGCGCCCACGACTGCGCGCCGGTCGGCGACGGCGCCGCGGCCGTGATCCTCGCCTCGGCCGACCGGGCCCGCGAGCTGTGCCCTCGCCCGGCCTGGATCACCGGGTTCGAGCATCGCATCGACTCAGCCTCGCTG
>JASHUI010000269.1:0-2786 GCA_030040095.1 Streptosporangiaceae bacterium
CCTCCTGCCCGGAGTGATTATCGTGCGACCGGTGCAGCCAGCGCGGGACGAGCACGCACGCCCATATGGCGACGATGGCGAGATAAAGAATGGCGCTGCTCAACGGCTTACCCCGGGCTCACGTCAACGCGCCGTGCCCGGATTGCCGGACGCGGGCATGATGCAGCTTCGGGCGTTCTCACGTCACGCACGGTAAAGGTCGTCGTCTCCTTTGACGAGCATTCGGCCCGGTGTGTCGCGAGATCGCGGGCCAGGCCGTTCCGGAATCAGGCAGCCCGGCCTGTTCAGCCGGCCCGGGAACGGGACTCGGCGATCCGGCGCCAGCGGGTCATCAGGCCGCCGCTGGCTTCCTCGACGGTCATCGCGTAGCAGAGATGGTCGCGCCAGGCGCCGTCGATATGCAGGCTGCGGCGGCGCAAGCCCTCTTCGCGGAACCCGAGTTTCTCCACCACCCGGCGGCTGGCGTGATTCTCCGGCCGAATGGTCGCCTCGATCCGGTGCAGGCCGATGACAAAAAAACAGTGATCCATGGCCATCGCCAGCGCCGTCGGGGTTATCCCCCGGCCCGCAAAGGCCTCGTCGATCCAGTAACCGACCTGCCCCGAACGGGCGGACCCCCAGACGATGCTGCCCACGGTCAGCTGGCCGGCGAAATGGCCGCCATAGGTCACCACCCACGGGATCGTCAGCCCCTGCCGGGCCTCGCGGCGCATGGTCCGGGCCATCGTGACATACGGGCCCAGACTGGACCGGTAGAGCGGGGTTTCCGGGTTGGTCGGCTCCCAGGCCCGCAGCCACGCGGCATTGCGCACCCGCGTGTCGCGCCACGTCGCGGCGTCCTTCACCCGGACCGGGCGCAGCCCCACGGGCAACTCGAGAAGGTCAGGCTCAGTCAGCGTGACCGGCCAGCCCCGCATGCGTCCCACGGCACCATCATTCCCTGGCTCAGCTCTTGTTCGCCATTCGGTGAACCAACGAATACGTACGGGATATGCCCGGCCGACCCAGCGGTTTCAGTCGGACCGTGGATGATCACCGCCGCGTGCCTGGTCAACTGCGTGCGCGAGCACCCGGGACAGGGCCGCCATCCCGTCCCGGACGCCGCCGGTCGAACCCGGCAGGTTGACGATGAGGGTCCGCCCGGCCAGGCCGGCCACGCCGCGGGAGAGAATCGCGTCCGGGACTCCGGCTGCCTGACCCTCCCAGCGAACCGCGTCGGCAATCCCCGGGACCTCCCGATCCAGCACCTTCCGGGTCATCTCCGGCGTGAGGTCGGTCGGCGTCAGCCCGGTCCCGCCCGTGGTGATCACGACGTCGTATCCGGCCCCGACCGCCTGCCGCAACGCCTCCTCCACCGGGTCGCCGTCCGGAACCACCTGCGGGCCGTCCACCTCGCAGCCCGCCTTCTCCAGCAGAGCCACCAGGATCGGCCCGGAACGATCGGGGTAGACGCCGGCCGAGGCGCGGTTGGAGACCGTGATGGCCAGGGCCCTGATCACGGCCGGCGCCAGGTCCCGGTCTTGCCGCCGGTCTTCTCCTCGACCCTGACGTCGCTGACCACCGCGGCCGGGTCGATCGCCTTGACCATGTCGATCAGCGCCAGCGCGCCCACGCAGACGGCGGTCAGCGCCTCCATCTCGACGCCGGTCCGGTCGGCGGTCCGGACCGTGACGCGGATCGTCACCCCGTCGTCGGTCACCTCGAGGTCCACGTCGACGGAGTGCAGTCCGATCGGGTGGCACAGCGGGATCAGGTCCGGCGTGCGCTTGGCGCCCTGGATCGCGGCGATCCGGGCCACGGCCAGCGCGTCGCCCTTGGGCACGGTCCGGTCGCGCAGCGCCGCCACCGCGTCGGCAGAGACCAGCACCCGGCCGGACGCGGTCGCGGCGCGGCCCGTCACTTCCTTGCCCGACACGTCGACCATGTGCGCCTGGCCCGCCGCGTCGATGTGGGTGAGTTCCGGCGCGCCGCTCACGGAAGCACCAGCACCTCGACGTCGGCGCCTTCCGGCAGTTCGGTCACGGGCTCGGGCACGATGATCAGGACGTTGGCGCGGGCCAGCGAGGCCAGCTGATGCGACGCCTGCCCGGACACCGGCGCAACGGTCCCCGCGTCCGGATCGAGCACGCCGCGCAGGAACGACCGCCTGCCGTCCGGCGACCAGACCGGGCCGGCCAGGACGGCCCGCCCCGAGACTAGGCGTTCAGGCCGGAGGTCTTGAAAGGCGCCCGCCGCAGGCCGGACAAAAAGCTGGAAGGAGACATAAGCGCTGACCGGGTTCCCGGGCAGGGTGAAGATCGGCGTGCCCGCGGACCCCACCAGGCCGAAGCCCTGGGGCATCCCGGGCTGCATGGCGACCTTGCGGAAGCCGACCGTGCCGAGGTCGCTCAGCGCCGCCTTGACCACGTCGTGCTCGCCGCCCATGCTGACCCCGCCGGTGGTGACCAGCAGGTCGGAGTCGGCCAGCGCGGCCTCGATCGCGGCCAGCACCTTCGCCTTGTCGTCGGGCACGATCGGGTGGCGCCTGGCCACGAACCCGGCGTCCCGCGCGGCCGCGGCCAGCATCCTGCTGTTGGACTCCCAGATCTGGCCCGGGGCGACCGGCCGGCCGGGCTCGGCCAGCTCGTTCCCCGTGGAGATCACCGTCACCCGTGGCCGGGGGCGGGCGGTGACCGCGCCGTGCCCGGCCGCGGCGAGCAGGCCGAGCTGCACCGGGCCCAGCCGGGTTCCCGCGGTCAGCAGCAGGTCACCGACAACCGCGTCGCCTCCGGCCCGCCGGATCGCAT
>JASHUI010000270.1:0-2554 GCA_030040095.1 Streptosporangiaceae bacterium
GCGGTGGCCAGCAGCGTGCCGTCCGCCGCGACCAGCGCCGCGTCGGTCTTGCTGTTCCCGCCGTCGATGGCCAGGACCGCGGGGAGCGAGCCGCTCACTGTCCCTCGGCCCACGGCAGGTAGCGCGCGTTCTCCGCGATCAGCCGGTCGGCGAGCCGTCCGGCCAGCTCGTACTGACCAACCAGCGGGTGGGCGAGCAGCGCGGCGCGGACCCGGTCCCGGCCGCCGCGCAGCGCCGCGTCGACGGCCAGCTCCTCGTACGCCGAGACGTGCGCGACCAGGCCGCGCATGCCCGGGGCCAGCGGGGCCACCGGCGCCGGCTCGGCGCCGGTGGCGCTGACCACGGCCGGAACCTCGATCACGGCGTCGTCGTCGAGGAACGGGAACGTGCCCGCGTTGCGCACGTTCAGCACCTGCCGGTCGCGGGCGTCGGTGACCAGCGAGGCGAGCAGGGCGACGGCCGCCTCGGAGTAGAACGCGCCGCCCCGGTGGGTCAGCAGCTCAGGCTTGCGGTCCAGGGCTGGGTCGGCGTACAGCCGCAGCAGTTCGCGCTCGATGTCGGCCACCTGTTCGGCCCGGGTCCGCTGGCCGCGCAGCTCGGCCACGGCGGCGTCGTGCTCGTAGAAATAGTGCAGGTAGTAGGACGGGACAACCCCAAGATCGGACACAACGGACGGCGGCATACCGGTGTGGGCGGCCAGCTCCTCTCTATGCGCCGCGATCAGGCCGGGCAGGGCGTCGGTCCCGTCGACCAGCGCGGCCCGCTCCCAGGTGAGGTGGTTCAGCCCGACGTGATCCAGTGCCACCCGCTCGGGCGGGACGCCGAGCAGCCGGGCGAACTCCCGCTGGAAGCCGATGGCCACGTTGCACAGGCCGATCGCGCGGTGGCCCGCGTCGAGCAGGGCCCGGGTGACGATCCCGACCGGGTTGGTGAAGTCGATGATCCAGGCGTCGGCCAGCGCCCTGCTCCTGGCCCGCTCGGCGATGTCCAGGACCACGGGTACGGTGCGCAGCGCCTTGGCCAGCCCGCCGGCGCCGGTGGTCTCCTGGCCGATGCAGCCGTATTCCAGCGGCCAGGTCTCGTCGCGCTGGCGTGCCGCCTGGCCGCCGATGCGCAGCTGCAGCACGACCGCGCCGGCGCCGTCGAGGCCGTCGTCGAGGTCCGACGTCCAGCGCAGCCGGGCCGGGTGGCCGTAGCGGCGCATGATCCGGTCGGAGACCGGGCCCACCACGTCCAGGCGGGTCTGGTCCGGGTCGACCAGCACCAGCTCGGTGATCTTGACCTCGTCGGCCAGGCGGGCCAGGCCGTCGACAAGTTCCGGGGTATAGGTGGACCCGCCACCGACCACGGCTAGCTTCACCCGAACGCCCTCACTTCCGCTCCGCTGCGTGCCACGTGGCAGGCGGCCTCGTGATCTGGCCCGAGCTCGGTGAGCTCGGGCGTTACCTCGCGGCATTCCTCGATCGCCAGCGGGCAGCGCCACCGGAACCGGCAGCCGGGGACCGGGTCGATGACGCGCGGCGGCTCGCCGCGGTCGGTCTCTGACCCGACGCCGAGCGGCGCGCGCGGGTCGGGCACGGCCGAGAGCAGCAGCTGGGTGTAGGGGTGTTTCGGGCTGGCCAGCAGCTCCTCGGTGGGGCCCTGCTCGGCGATCCGCGCCGCGTACATGATGATCAGGCGGTCCGCGACGTAGCGCGCGCTGGCGATGTCGTGGGTGATGTAGAGGATCGACACGCCCTGCTCGTCGCGTAGCTGCGCCATCAGGTTGAGCAGGCCGATCCTGATCGATACGTCCAGCATCGAGACCGGCTCGTCGGCCAGGATCAGCTTCGGCCGCAGCGCCAGGGCCTGGGCGAAGCCGACCCGCTGGCGCTGGCCGCCGCTCAGCTCGTGCGGGAACCGCTGCAGCACCTCGGCGGCCGGCGTCAGCCCGACCGCCTCGAACACGCGCTCCGCCTCCTCGCGGCGCTCGTGCGCGGACAGGTCGGGGCGGTGCAGCCTGAGCGAGCGCATCACCCCGTGCGACACCCGGAAGACCGGGTTGATCGAGGCGAACGGGTCCTGGAAGACCATCGGCACCTCGCCGCGGTAGCGCAGAACGTCGCGGCGGGAGCGGATGGCCGACAGCGGCCTGCCCTGGAAGTAGATCTCGCCGCTGGTCGGCCGGTACAGCTTGGCCAGCAGCCGGGCCACCGTGCTCTTGCCGCTGCCGCTCTCCCCGGCCAGGGCGACGATCTGCCGTTCGCCGATGGCGATGCTGACGTCGTCGACGGCGTGCAGCGTGCCGCGGGACAAGGTGCCGCCGATGCGAAAGTGCCTGGTCAGCCCCTCGGTGCGGAGCAGTTGGCCGTCGGCCGCGGCAGCCGGGTCAGCCATCGCCGCCCCCTTCCTCCGCGTGCAGGAAGCAGCGGACCAGCGTGCCGTTCACGTGGTACAGCTCCGGGGTCTCGCCCTGGCACCGCGTCATAACCTTCGGGCAGCGCGGGGCGAACCGGCAGCCCGGCGGCGGGCTGGCCAGGTTCGGCGGGCTGCCCGGGATCCCGGTCAGCGGGAC
>JASHUI010000035.1:0-3169 GCA_030040095.1 Streptosporangiaceae bacterium
CTCGGCCGGGGCCGACCGGGCGTCGGCCGCCGCGCCGGAGACGGTCCAGTACCGGTGGCCGCGCGGCCGGACGAACGCGAAGTAATAGATCAGCGCGGCCGCGAAGATGCACGCCGTGAGGATCAGGTCGGAATGCTTCTGCTGGGTGAGCGCGATCACCACTCCGGCCAGGGCGAGGATCGGCGGGAGCGGCCAGAGCGGCATCCGCGACGGCCGCGGCAGGTGCCGCTGGCGCACCCGGCTCACCAGCGCGGAGACCGCGATCAGCCCGTAGAGGACCACGATCAGCACCGCCGTGAACGTGACCACCGTGACCAGCGTGGCCTGGAAGCACAGCGCGGTGGCCAGGGCGCCGACGATGAGCGTGGCGACCCAGGGGGTGTCGCGGCGACGCTCGACCTTCGCGATCCACGAACTCACCGGCTCCGGCCAGGCGACGTCCCGGCCGCTGGCCCAGACGATCCTGGAGAACTGGAGCGTGATGGCGACCGAGGCGTTGAAGATCGCGATCAGGCCGCCGTAGGTGATCAGGGTGACGAACGTGTGCCCGAACGCCTCGCCGGCCACCTCGGTCATCGGGGTGCCCGAATTGACGAACGCGGCCAGGTTGTGCGCGCCGAACACGATGGCGATGAACGGCACGATCTCGAAGAAGATCCCGATGAGGGCCGCGGTCACCACGGCCCGTCCGACCGCCGACGCCGAACCCAGGACCTCCTCGGCGAAGTTGATCCCGCTGTCGTAGCCGTTCACCGAGAACAGGGCGGTGGCCAGGGCGGCGATGATCGCGCTGGTGGCGACCGGCGACAGCCCGCCGTGCCCGTTCGGGCCGACCGTGTGGGACAGGATGGACAGCGGCTGGTGCAGGTGGGTGAACCCGGCCACGGCCAGCGCGCCGACCACGATGAGCTCGATGGCCAGGAACACCCCGGTCAGCCAGGCGTTCGCCTTGATCTGCAGCAGCGCCACCCCGGTGACCACGATCATCCCGAATCCCGCGATCAGGTTGGTCGGCAGGCTCGGGTCCAGCGCGTGCACGTAGGTGCCGATGCCGATGGCCACGCTGGCCGGCAGGAACACGGCCTGGCCCATGTAGTCGACCATGGCCACGAAGCCGGTGGCCTTGCCGAGGACCCTGGTGACGATGGAGAACAACCCGCCCGCCACCGGGAACATCGAGCCAAGCTCGCCCATGCACAGCGCCACGTTCACGGCGATGAAGCAGCCGATGATGTAGGCCCAGACCGAGCCGGTGCCGGCCACGGCGACCACGGCCGTGCCCACCACGAGCAGGGACGCCGTCGGCGTGATGTCGGACAGGATCAGCGCGACGTGGCCGAGCGAATTGACCGACCGCTTCAGCTCTTGCTTGTAGCCGAGCGATTCGAGGGCGTGCTGGGTATGGGGCTGAGCCGTCTGTTCCGGTCCCGGATTGGTCACGCCGCCCTCCACAAGAAACGCCCGATGTCATAAGTACAGCTAATGTGGCGTAAGTTACACCTATGGTCCAATGAGGTCAATCGTTTGTCTACGGAGGAAACGTGAAGATCTTCGTTTCGGTCGACATGGAGGGCGTGTCCGGGATCACCGATCCCGAGGACGTGCTGCCGGGCGGGGCCGACTACGAGCGGGGCCGGGTCTTCATGACCGGCGACGCCAACGCGGCGATCCTCGGCGCCTACGACGGCGGGGCCGACGAGGTGCTCGTGAACGACTCGCACTGGATCATGCGCAACCTGCTGCTCGAACGGCTGGACCCGCGGGCCCGGACGATCAAGGGCTTCCACAAGTCCATGTGCATGGTCCAGGGCCTCGACCCCACCTTCGACGGAGCGGTCTTCGTCGGCTACCACTCCTGCGCGGGGACCGAGGGCGGGGTGCTGAACCACACGCTCCTCGGCAAGGAGATCCAGAACGTCTACCTCAACGGCGAGCCGACCGGCGAGACCCGCCTCAACGCCGCCTACGCCGGGCACTTCGGCATCCCGGTGCTGCTGGTGGCGGGCGACGCGGCGGTCGGCGAGGAAGCCAGGCGTGTGCTCGGCGACGTGGAGACGGTCGCGGTCAAGGACGGCATCGACAAATTCACCGCGGACTGCCTGCATCCGCAGGTGGCGCAGCAGCGGATACGGGAGGCCACGGCCCGCGCGCTGGCCGGCCGAGACCGGTTCCGGCCCTACCGGCTCGATCCGCCGTACTCGATCGGGATCGAGTGGAACTCGACCACGATCGCCGCCACGTGCGCGCTCATCCCCGGGGTCCGGCTGACCGCACCGCGATCCGTCGAGTACACCACGCAGGACTACCCTGAGGCCATGCGGGTCCTGGTCGCGATGCTCCTGCTCGGCCTTCAGGTGGGTCAGAAGGCGATCTATGGCTGAGCTGCCGCCCGGCGGGCCGTCGCCCGACGCCGACGCCGATCCGGGAGCGGCCCTGCGCGCGCTGCGGGAGCGCCGGGGACTGACGATCGCGGCGCTGGCCCGGCAGGTCGGGATCAGCGCCGCGGCGATCAGCCAGATCGAGTCCGGCACCGTCCAGCCGTCGGTGACGACGCTGCGCAGGCTGGCCGCGGCCCTCGGGGTCCCGGTGTTCCGGTTCTTCCTGCCCGCCGACACCCCGGCGGCGAGCGTCGTCCGCCGCGCCGACCGCAAGACCGTCGGGCTCGCCCGCAGCGGCGCGCGGTACGAGCTGCTGACGCCGTCCCTCCAGGGACAGCTGGAGGTCATGGAGGTCACCATGGACCCCGGCCAGGCGTCGGCACCCGAGCGGATCAGCCATCCGGGCGAGGAGTGCCTGGTGATCATCTCCGGGAACGGCGTGCTCGAGCTCGGCGACGACGCCATCGACCTGCGGGCCGGCGATGCCGCGACGTTCCAGGCCAGCCTCCCGCACCTGCTGCGCAACACCGGTCTGTGCCCGCTGTTAGCGATATCGGCGATCACTCCGCCGTCGTTCTGAACGCACCGTCGCGCCCTGACCAGGCGGACGATCTGCTCCGGGCAAATCCCCCATATGGGACTGTCAGCCGGGCCCCGGTGGCCCGGCCAACCGCATCGATGGGCCGGGCGAATCGGCCGCCCCGGCCGCTTCGCGGCCTGGCGGCCGCGCGGCCCCGTCATCGGCCTTCGGCCGAGTTTGTGTGCGTTAAGTGTTGTTGGAGCAGCATTTA
>JASHUI010000271.1:0-7715 GCA_030040095.1 Streptosporangiaceae bacterium
CGGGGCACCGCAGCCCGGCGGCAGGCCCGGAGGCCCCGAGGCCCGGATGGGTGCGAATCTGGTGCACACCCAGCTACACAATCGTCGCACCCATCACCGCGCGGCACGGGGCACCGCAGCCCCGCCGGCAGGCCCGGAGGCCCCGAGGCCCGGATGGGTGCGAATCTGGTGCACACCCAGCTACACAATCGTCGCACCCATCACCGCGCGGCACGGGGCACCGCAGCCCCGCCGGCAGGCCCGGAGGCCCCGAGGCCCGGGTGGGTGCGAATCTGGTGCACACCCAGCTACACAATCGTCGCACCCATCACCGCGCGGCACGGGGATGGTGGTCGTCGTGGCGGGCAGCGCGGCGGAGGCGGCTGTGGTGCGGCCCGCCCGATGGACGGCTTGGCTGACCCGCCGCGCTGCCTGACCCCGAGTCGTCGCGTTCAAAATCTTGTCCCGTAGTGCGGGCATCTACGCGACGTCGTGGCACCTGGATATCTCGGCTCCGGCCGCGTCAGGTGGCCGGCCGGATGAGCATGTTGCCTCGGTGCTGCGGGCCGCGCGGGCCGTAGTCGATGTCGGCCCCGCTGTTGCCTCCGCTGATGACCCCCGCGGGAGCGTCGTACGGATCCATGATCGATTCGATGAAGATCATGTTGTCGTTGGGCGCGCTGAGGGCTTCGCGCAGGTCATCGACTGTCTTCACGACGAACGACCGGGCCGTGGTGCCCGGATGGAAGACCTTGGGCAGGTCGGCGTAGGCCCAGGTCGCCACGTCGTTGTAGCGCGAGGTCTTGCCGAGATAGCAGCGCTCGACGGTGTACCCGCCGTTGTTGATCAGGAAGATCACCGGCTTGTAGTCGTACCGGAGCATGGTCGACAGCTCCTGCGCCGTCAGCTGGAACGATCCGTCTCCCACGAACAGCAGGTGGCGGCGCCGTGGTGCCGCGGTCAGCGTGCCGAGCACCGATCCGACGGTGTAGCCGATCGAGCCCCAGATGGCCTGCGAGACGAAGGTGCAGTTCGGCGGGAGGTTCAGTCCGAAGGCACCGTACGACGTGCCGTCCTCGGCGATGATCACGTCCCCGGACCGGATGTAGCCCTGGATGGCTTCCCAGTACGCGGCCTGCGTCAGCTTGGCGGAGCCGTCGGCGTGGTTGCCCGTCGCCGCCGCCGGCGCGAACCGGCGCGTGGCCCGGTTGGTGACCTGCGGAACCGCGTCGATCACGCCGCGCAGGACCTCCCGCAGCGTCACCGCCTGGTAGTTGTCCTCCCCGACGTCCACCGAGTGCCCGCGGGCGCGGATCGTGTTGGCGGGCAGCGCATCGGTGAAGCTGCCCGAGGTCAGGTCGATCGGGCGGTAGTTGATGGACAGCAGGCAGTCGCTGTCCTCGATCGCCTCGCGCACCTGCGGCTGGCTCGACTTGCCGTTGTAGATGCCCGCGTACTGAGCGAACGTCTCGTCGATCACTGCCTTGGCCGGTGCGGCCACCGCCACCGGCATCTGCATCTTCTCGGCCAGTCCCATGATCTCGCCGGCGGCCCCGAACCGGGCCGCGTCCAGGTCCACCAGGATGGCCGGCGAGCTGGCCTGCGACAGCCGGCCCGCGATCGCGGCCGCGCACGAGCGCAGCCGCTCGGGGTCAGACGGCGGCTCTTCGAGCATCAGCGGGGCCGAAGGAACCTCCACGTCCAGGTAGGCGATGTCGGACGGCAGCTCCATGTAGACCGGCAGCTTGTCGTGCCAGCAGGCACGGATCAGCCGGTCGATCTCGGTGACCGCGTTGTCCGGGGTCAGCCTGGCCTGCGCCACGGTCACCTGCGCGTAAGCGTTCAAGAACCGGTCCCACGTCCCGTCGGCCATCGTGTGATGCATCCCCAGGCCGCGCTCCATGGACCGCAGCGGGATCGACCCGCACACGCAGACCACCGGGACATGCTCGCTGTAAGAGCCCGCCACCCCGTTGATCGCGCTCAGCGCGCCCACCGCGTTCGTGACGATCAGCGCGGCCATCCCGTTCAGCCGCGCGTAGCCGTCCGCCGCGTACGAGGCGTTCAGCTCGTTGCACGTCCCCACCCACTCCAGCGTGCCGGAGTCCTCGAGCTGCTGCAGCAGCTCCAGGTTGAAATCGCCGGGCACGCCGAACGCGTGCCCGACGCCAGCCTCGCGCAGCCGCCGCAGCAGAAACTCCCCCACCGTCATCGTCAGGCTCTCTGCCCCTGGCCCCATGCGCCCAGAGCCGACCGCCGCGCGCTCAGCCGTCACCGTCATTTTTTCGTCCCCCCGAGGTAAAGGCGTTCGCCCGATTCAGGCAAGCGCCGACCGCATTGTGTCGTTGCCTTGACGCCGCTCGAGGCAACGGATTCTGCCTCGTAACAGGTACCCCTCCGGCCGGGACCTCACACTGCGGGCAGCATGCCGGACGAGAATTGCGCGACTACCCGCTCAGACCGACACCACGATCATGACGGTGTGCCCGATCTTGATCTTGTCGCCTCTCTTGAGCCGCTGAGTTGCGTGGATGCGAAGTCCGTTGAGGGAGGTGCCATTGGTCGAGCCGAGGTCTTCGACGTACCAGAGGCCGCGGATGAGCCGGAAACGAGCGTGCTGGCCGGAGGCGAATCCGTCGTCGATGACGAGCTTGCCCTGGCGGCCGACGGTGAAGTCCGTGTCGAAGCTCTGGCGCTGGTCCCCGGTCTGGATGACCAGGGACCGGGCGTGAGCTGCTGCCTCGGAAATGGTCTTGCCGGTTTGCGCGGTGACGGCGGATACGGCCGCCCTCCAGGCTTGCTGCTCCTGCTCGGTGGCGTCCTCCCACGCCGGGAGGGATCCGGGGAGTGCGCCGCGGTGAGCTTCGTACGCGGTTCGTGCGAGGGTTTCGAGGGGGCTACTGGTCACGTGTCGATAATGCCAGAGACCGAACGTCATAGGTCAGCGCGGATGCTTCGCAGTCCGGTCAGCATCAGCGCGGCCGTCGGGAACCGATCTGCATTGGCTGGGGCGCATGCCTTGACGAGAAACTCCGCGAGGCCGCGGTTCAGATCGGCGCGGATCGTTCTCGGGTCGGTCACCGGCCGCCCGGCCATGGGCATTGAATTCGGGAACGGGTGGTGGCCATTGCACAGGAGTTGATAGAGCAGAACGCCGACGGCGAAAAGGTCGGTGGAGACGTCCCAGCGATCCAGGCCCGCGTCGGGCGGCTGATATGGCGGCGTGCCCGACTGCGTCTGTACCGGGTCCCCGACCCGCGAGGCGATGTTGAAGTCGAGCAGCTTGGCTCCGGTACGAGTCAGGATCACGTTGAGCGGTTTGATGTCGCGGTGGACCAGCCCTTTGTCCTTTAGCTCGATCCACTCGCGCGACTCGGCTTCCGGCAGTTCGCCTTCGCGACGCTTGGCATCGAGCTGCTCTAGGCGCGCCGAATCAGGATGAAAAGCCACGAGCGCGCCCAGCAGATCGAGGGCGACGTCTACCGCCTCCCGATCGCGAAGGCGCCTGGATCCATTGACAAACGCATCGAGCGATTCCCCGTCAACGAACTCGGTGACGAGATACCAGTCGCCGACCGTGGTCTTGCCCGCCCAGAAGACCTCGATCACGTTGGGATGATGGATCGTCCGCAGGGCGCCGATTTCGCGGCGCACCGCCTCGTACCCGGCGGCGCTGTCGAAGAGCTTGAGCGCCCGTTCCTTGCCCTCGACGTCATCGCGCACGCGATAGACCTTTGAAAAGCCGCCCTGTCCCAGCACGTCCAGGATCTCGAAGCGGCCCTCGAGGAGGTCGCCGACGGCGTAGTCGGCAGCCTTGGACCCGGTCGAGGATCGCACCTCTGCCGGGTCAGGTTCGGGGAGCGCCGCGGTGCCGGCCGAGGGGCGCGCAGCGGCCGATGCCTCGGGGAGAGCCTGGCGCTTGGGCGATCTGGGCTGGCTGACGCGCCGGGTATGTCCGGCTCGAGCCGAGCCCGACCGCACATGCTGGATTCCGCCGACGGCATGGACCAGGCACGGGTGCAGCACGTACGTGCCCACGTCCGGCGGGAAGTGAAACTCCTCGACATCGCCCATGGAGTAAAAGCGGCGCCGCCCGACCTCGTCGACGTACCCGAGCAGGCCGTTCTGCCACAGGACGGAGGCCAGGTCCGTGGCCTGCTCGAAGTGCTGATCCGCCACTTCTCCCAGTGCCTCCAGATCGGCGCGCGGGAACCGGTCGACGCCGATCATCCTGACGAAGGAACGGACGTCCTCCTGCACGCCGCTGATGTAGGCCTGGGTGCTCGTGAAAAGCTCGGAATAGTTGTGCAGGGCCGCGTTCTTCGGCATCAGGTCCGACGAGATCTGGTTGGCGCACTGCGCAAGCTGGGAGTCGCCGAACCGCTTGGCGCAGCGCTGAACCACCCCCTGGAGAGCCGCCGGCGGCAGGCCCTCGTGGCCGGCCTGCTTCTGCCGCAGGACCTCCTCGTTCAGCTCATTGCCGAGCGAGATGATGTCACGCGGGATCAGCCTGGTGTGGCTGAGCAGGTAGTCCTCGATGGTTCCGTCGCCGTCGGGTCCCGGCCAGTGGCCGTTGACGCCGAGCCAGTCGCGGATCGTGGGGGCGCCGGTGGCCGGGCGCCGCATTAACAGTGACGGCGGCAGCCGGCGAAGCTTTTGCTGAAGCAGATAGAGCAGCGAGCTTCGGTCCCAGGTCAGGACGCGAATATGCGGTTCGTTGTAATACCGGGGAGCGTGTTCCGACCGGTACACCGACGACATGACGATGTCGCGGATGCAGATGACGATGTGCAGGCGGCCGCCCAGCCTGTGGTCCCGGAGCAGCCGCATGACCTCGTAGAACAACCCCTCCTGGCACCTCAGCCAGTACATCGGAGCGTGGCTGAACTCCTCGTCCAGCGCGTCGAGGTAGAAATAGACCGGCTTGCACTGGCCGATGACCTCACCGAGCAGATCCTCGAGGTCGTCCCAGAGCGGGTCGTCGAGATACGTGGACAGCTGGTGGGCGGTCTGCCGCTGGTTGATGATGTCGCGTACCTCGCTGTAGATCGAGCGGGGCCGGCGGAAGTCGTCGAGCAGCCGCGCGTACGAGTGCTCGATCTCGTGGACCTGCTCGTCGCGCAGCTGCTGGCGCAGTTCGGGACGGCGCAGCACATGGGAGACCAGCGACCGCACGATCGCGCGCCCCCAGATCTGCATCCACTTCTCGACCAGGACACGGTCGGAGAACCACTGGCAAGCCTTCACCACGACTTCGGTCTTCGGCAGGCTCTGCTGCGGCACATCGGCGTAGACGGAGTCCTGATGTGCCTGGAAATCCTGAAGACGCCGCAGGTAGACCGTCTTACCAGCGCCGAGCTTTCCCACGATGACCCGCACCATGGAGTCGTTGGCGCGGGTCGCGAGGTGACCGTAGGCCGGATCGCCGCCGAAGTCGACGAACTCGCTGATCAGGTCCTCGATGTCGGCTCGTGAGCCGTCTGGATTGCCAAACGGCCCTACAGGGTCGAGCCGACGCCGCTTGCTGACCATCTTCTCCCTCAACCCGGATCGTAGACCCCTACCGGAGTAAACAGCCAGCAAAGCGCCGCGGACTCATCCGGTGCTGCTCGACAGCCACTGCCTGCTCGTGGTGACCGAGTCCAGCACGTCGGGAATGGGCTCGACGCCGATGCCCGGGCCGACGGGCACCGGCAGGTGGCCGTCCGACAGCACGAAGGGAGGGGTGATGTCCTGATGGTAGTAACGGGCGGACCCGGAGGTATCCCCGGGGAAGACGAACCCGGGCAGGGCAGCCAGCGCCAGGTTGGCCGCCCGGCCGATGCCGGTTTCCAGCATTCCGCCACACCAGACCGGGACGCCGTGCGCGGCGCAGACGTCGTGCACCCGCCGGGCCTCCAGGTAGCCGCCGACCCGGCCCGGCTTGATGTTGACGATCTGGCACGCGCCCAGCGCGATCGCGTCGGCCGCCGCCCGGGCCGAGGTGATCGACTCGTCCAGGCAGATCGGGGTGCGCAGCATGCGCGCCAGCTCGGCGTGGCCGCGCACGTCGTCCTCGGCCAGCGGCTGCTCGATGAGCAGCAGGTTGAAGGGGTCCAGGGCGGCCAGCTGGCGGGCCTCGGCCAGGGTGTAGGCGGCGTTCGCGTCCACCTGCAGCAGGATGTCGCCGAACTGCTCGCGAACCGCCCGGACCGGCTCGACGTCCCAGCCCTGCTCGATCTTCAGCTTGATCCGCTGGTAGCCCTCGGCCAGGTAGCCGGCCACGGCCTCGAGCAGGTGCGGCACCGACTCCATGATGCCCACGGAGACGCCGCAGGGGACCCGTGCCCTGGTCGCGCCCAGGTAGCGGGCCAGCGGCAGGCCGGCCGCCCGCAGCTCGGCGTCCAGCACGGCGGTCTCCAGCGCGGCCTTGGCCATCAGGTGGCCCTTGAAACGGCTGAGCACCGGTCCCACGGTGCTCGCGTCGGCGTTGTCGAGAGCGATGACCGCGGGGATCAGGAACCGGGTCAGCACGTCGGCCGCGCCGTCGACGTACTCGGGGCTGTAGAGCGGGTCGCTCAGCGCGACGCACTCGGCCCAGCCTTCGGCGTCCGGGGTGACCACGCGGACGAGCAGGATGTCACGGGTGGTCTCGGTCCCGAAGGAGGTGCGGAACGGCGCGACCAGTGGCATGGCCACCCGGCGAAGCTCGATCCCGGTGATCTTCATGGCTGTGCCTTTCTGTTGTGAGAGCGTCGCGCGGCGCGCTGCACGACATACCAGCCAGACCGATCGAAGCCGGTCACCTGGCCGCCCTCGGTCATCAGGCCGCCGAGCGCCTGGCGCAGGGCGCGCCGCCATTGCCGCGCGGCCGCCGGGTCGTGACGGCGCATGGCTTCGATGTCCGACGGCACCCGGACCAGGACGGTGGCGGCCCCGGGGTCAGCGCCGCCGGTCACGGGCCGCCCGTCTGGGTCGATGTCGAGGGCCACCGCGGCCCCGGCCGCACGCAGGCGGGCCGCGTCCGCACGTGAATCGGCCCCTTGCCAGGCGCCATCCACCGAGTCGGCGGTGAGCGGCCAGTTCACGAGCAGCCGGTCGCTGTCGTCGCCCGCGTTGATGACGTCATCCATCTGGCCGTAGAAGTCGGGCAGGTACTCGACGGGCAAAGCCGCGAGCTTCGCGATGTTGAAGTAGGCGTTGCGGCAGACCAGCGGATCGAACGTCCAGGTGATCGTCGTGACGTCGCGAGACAGTGCCCACGCCCGCTGATGCAGCTTGAGTGCGAAGCCCACGTGCTTGGCGGTCAGCCGCTGGGACACGCCGGCGATGTGCGAGTGCATCGCGTGCTCGGCGGGGGCGCTGAAAAAGCCCGCGCACGTGCCCACCATCTCATCACCCGCGAACGCGCCGGCCACGTAGTTGCCCGTGTGGGCGAACGCGCGCAGCAGCTCGGCGGTTACCGGAGGATTCCTGGGATTCGGGTGCCAGATCTCGTCGACCAGCGCGTACGCGCACAGCAGGTCGCGCATCTGCGTCAGTTCCCTGATTGTCACCCCGCTGGCGGCGGCTGCGGCTTCGGCTCGGCTCCACGCCGTATCTACGACTCGCCTCCGGGCGGGCAGCTCGGCCAAGGGCCCGGTCATGCCAGGAGCTCCGCGACGAGAGCGGCGAGCAGCGCGGTGCGCTGGGGCATGATCGCGGTCACGACGTGCTCGCGGTCGGCGTGCGGGCCGCCGCCCACCGCGCCCAGGCCA
>JASHUI010000272.1:0-4289 GCA_030040095.1 Streptosporangiaceae bacterium
CGGCCGGGAGCGACTGGGCGGTCAGCAGCGCCAATCCGCTGCGAGCCATCCATGTCGCGGTCAACCGCTCGCTGCCCGGAGCGACCGGCGCGGAGGCAGAGCCGTTCCTGCCAGGTCAGAGCCTGACCCTCGGCGAGGCCCTTGCGGCGTACACGATCGGCTCGGCGTACGTGAACCACCTGGACGATCAGACCGGCACTGTGGAGCCGGGGAAGCTGGCGGACCTGGTCGTGCTGGACCGGGACCCGTTCGACGGCCCGCCGGACGCGATCGCCGATACCGGGGTGCGGTTCACCTACGTGGGCGGCCAGCAGGTCTACGCGGCACCGCGATAGGCGAACCATGCCGGAGCTGCGGCCCTTGGAAAGCAAGGGCATGATCTGCGTGCTGTGCTGTCGGCTATTATTTCGGAGGTTTGCTGCGAATTAGCGGCGATTTTTGGCTCCGACTTCGAGGATTGGCGAGGTAGCCCACTCGCGCCCCATCTGGCTGTCCAGAGAACTTGGTCGAAATCTCTCTGCCCCAGCCCCAGGGTAACAAGTGAGCTCACCCACAAGAACCCTGTCCCCCATGTCATAAAGATCGACACGTACGAAGTCCATTCCATCGGCCAAGGCCGAACCCCATGCAAGCATTCTGCCTAGGTTTGGCGGCTCTGCTGGAATGCTTGAAGGAACTGGATATCCGAGACCCCCAAGAGGCGTCCAGTTAGGATTCATAAGAATGCGCCGATGGTCTTCGAATCGGTCTGTATCGATTTGAATCATCTTTGGTATGCTGCTAAAGACGTGAACCTTGTAATCCGGTGGCGGAGTCGGTCTAAGGAGTTCCTCAGCATAAAGCAAAGGTCGGGCAAAACTGTAGGCCCATTCTCGTTTGGCGGTGCCGTAGTCTGAAAGCACCCACGACTGCGCCGTACCTATCTCTTCAGGTGTTAGCGTCCGTGCTTCTTCGACAATGATTACCCATCCTGATCCGTGGTTAGCCTTCAATGCAAAAGGACCCACGAGATCCGAGAATGCCTCAGCGTGGTCGGATATCTTCATGAGTTTCGGAACACACTGATCGCCCAATCGTGCACTAACATAATCGCGCATGCGCAGTTTGTCCGAAAACTCGATATATCTTGGGTCGCGGACACGAAGGCGTCGGTACGTTACTTTATCGTTGAAGGTCATCCGGTCCCAAGCGCTCGTGGAGAGCGGTTGACGCAAGAGTCTTGCTATCGCGTACTCGATACGGTTTAGTGTCTCGACCTGGAAACTATTACTTCGAGCTATGACATTCGTGCTCACTCTCGCTATGCTGGTTTGCCATCGCGGGCTGTTGGACCAGAGATCGTCACCCAATAGATGTAACCGGCGAATCTTCGTCCTCATGATTGAATTCGTTGGAGTTATCATATATGAGATTCCCTAATTTCAGCGTCGAAAGCAGATGGCGCACCTGGAATTGCTCAGGTGCGACTGGAGGGAAAGTGTGTTTACCTACGAGCCGATTTGGCGAGGCTATACCTCGCGGCAAAATCTAGTGCGATCTTCACTCGGAGCACGTCTAGCACCTCTAGCCCTCTAGCTCATCTGCGCCGGTTATGCTTATTCCATAATCCGATATGTGTTAGAAGACGTCTCAATGATGCCAGTGGTTTACCTAGATGAAGAAGATCACTAACGGGCCGATTGTTGCCTGACAGGCACGACCAACCTCCTGCACCGAGGGCGCGCTCCCGGGGACGATATCGTGCCGCGTTTGCAAGCAGAAGATTTGCTCGCCTCCTGACCAGCCTGACGGACACCCATGCAGCGCAGTACGCGGATCAGTTCGAAGCGAGGTATCAGGCACCTGCTTGTATGGTTTGTAACAGCGTAAGCGGGCGGTGTGGAGGAGCGTATGGAGTCGATACCGCTGGGTCGCGGCGGGCCGCAGGTGTCCAGGGTCGGCCTCGGCCTGATGGGCATGTCCGGCATCTACGGGCCGGCCGACGAGGACGAGAGCATCGCGACGATCCGCGCGGCCATCGACGCCGGGATCACGCTGCTCGACACCGGCGACTTCTACGGCATGGGCCACAACGAGATGCTGCTGCGCGACGCCCTGCGCGGCGTGGACCGCGGCAGCGTGTTCATCCAGGTCAAGTTCGGCGGCCAGCGCGACCCGCGCGGGGCGTTCATCGGGCACGACGCCAGCCCGGTCATGGTCAAGAACTCGCTGGCCTACACCCTGAAGCGCCTCGGCACCGACTACGTCGACCTGTACCAGCCCGCCCGGCTCGACCCGCGCGTCCCGATCGAGGACACGGTCGGCGCGATCGTCGAGATGATCGAGGCGGGCTTCGTCCGCTACCTCGGCCTGTCCGAGATGGGCGCCGCCACCATCCGGCGCGCCCACGCGGTGCACCCGGTCACCGCGCTGCAGATCGAATACTCCCTGATGAGCCGGGGGATCGAGGCGCGGATCCTGCCGACGGTCCGCGAGCTCGGCATCGGCGTGACCGCCTACGGTGTGCTGTCCCGCGGGCTGCTCTCGACGGCGAGCGCCCGGGCGATCGGCCCGGACGACCCGCGGATCAGGTTCCCCCGGTTCCGGGCCGAGAACCTGGAACGGAACCTGGACCTGCTGGCCGAGCTGGAGAAGATCGCGCACGAGCACGGCGCCACCACCGCCCAGCTGGCCATCGCCTGGGTCTTGTCCCGCGGCACGGACATCGTCCCGCTGATCGGCACCAAGCGCCGCGACCGGCTCGCCGAGGCCCTGGGCGCCCTCGAGCTGCGGCTCGACCCCGGCGAGCTGGCCGCCCTGGAGGCGGCTGTCCCGCCGGGCCAGGTGGCCGGCGACCGTTACGAGGCCGCCCAGATGGCGGCGCTGGACAGCGAAAGGCAATAAAAGTAACGCGCCGGCACCGGGCCTACTAGCTGATCAGCCCGAGCGCGGGCGGCGCGGCGAACTCGATGTACAGGGCCTGTTGCCCGTCGAACAGGACCGTCTCGGCGCGGGCAGGACGGTAAGCGGGCGGCTGGTCGCGCAGGCCGGCGAGCGCCGAGCGGACGTTGGCCACGGCACCGGTCTCGGCCAGGTAGACCGCACGCAGCGGCATCCCCGAGCTGGCGCCGGGCCCGGCGTCGCCGAACCCAAGGACGTTGAGATTGCTCGCTGATGTCGCCAGGAAGAGCGTGAACGCCAGCAGCAATCGCGAGTCGACCTGGCCGGCCAGCATCTGCCGCCGCGCGGCGGCGGGGAGGATCATCCGGTGGTTCGCGGACAGCGCGGTCCCGATGTTCTTGCGCTGCTGCACGTCGGTGTCGAGCTGCGATAGGTAGGCGGCCGAGCCGTGCTGGGCAACCACCCGCACCTCGATCTCAGCTCTCCCGGAGCCGAAGCACGCGAGCGTGGTCGGCGCGTAGACCGAGTCGAGACGGCCGCCGAACAGCTGACGGATGGCGGCCGTGGAGACGACGATCTCGGAGCCCAGAACATTCTGGTCCGCCGAGTTCATCACGAGCAGGTTGCCGGTGCTGACCCCGTTTGCCTCCAGCGTCTGGCACATGGCGAGGTCACAGGACACCACGTCGCTGGGGCTGACCTGCTGGGCGATCCAGGCCGCCGCTTCGTTGCGCAGCGCCGTCCCGCTCCCGTCCGGGGGCGCCGCGGAGTGCCGGAACATCATGATCGCGACCGGCCCGGCGGCCACGACCACCGCCGCGGCCGCGATCAGCGCGATGATTCGGCTGCGGTGACGGGCCGGTGCCTGATGCCCCGCCCGCCGCGGGTACTCGAGCACGTCCGCTCCCGCGGCGGCGTGCGGCTCGGCAGCGTCGTCGGAGTCCGCGGCGATGCCTGGCTTGACAGCGCCGTCCGCCTGGGCCGCACCGTTCGTGCTGGCCGTGCCCTCCGTGGTGGCCGCGATCAATTGCGTCGTGTGGTCAGGACCAGACAGGGCAGGCCGCGGCGATCGCTCTCCCATGGCGGCGCGTTCCCATTCGGCCCACTCGCGTTCGGCTTCCGCGGCGTTCTGGCGTTCTCGTTCGGCCTTCTCCCGCTCGGCTCGCGCCGCCTTCTCAGGTTCGCTTTCCGCCTGCTCGCGCTCGGCTCGTTCCGCGCGTTCGCTGTCAGCCTTGTCCCGCTCGGCTCGTTCCGCGCGTTCGCGTTCGGCCCGCTCGCGCTCGGCTAGTTCCGCGCGTTCGCTGTCAGCCTGCTCGCGCTCGGCTCGTTCCGCGCGTTCGCGTTCGGCCCGCTCGCGTTCGGCTCGTTCCGCGCGTTCGCGTTCGGCCCGCTCGCGCTCGGCCCGTTCG
>JASHUI010000273.1:0-8528 GCA_030040095.1 Streptosporangiaceae bacterium
CCCGCCACACCCGCCTCCCCACCCCCACGTCCACCACCCGCGACGCCCGCCGCCCCCCACGCCAACGCGAAACCATGATCGTCTCGACTTCTCACGGATTCCGTGCACCGCGTAACCCAATTTCGGGTGATTCGTCCCAACGGAAACCGTGAAGAGTCAACGTGATCAAGGAAAACCAGCCGGTGTGCAGCTGTTACGGGCGCAGCTGTTACGGGCGCAGCTGTTACGGGCGCTGCTGCTACGGGCGCTGCTGCTACGGGCGCTGCTGCTACGGGCGCAGTTGCTACGGGGCGCAGTTGCTACGGGCGCTGCTGCTGCCGGCCGGGCGGCCCGGATGGGGTTGCTCGCTCGCTCCCGGGCGGGCCCCGCCGCCAAGAAGGGCGATATCATCGACCTTCTTGGCGGACCTACTGGCGATTTCTTTGTCCGTGGCTGACCGTGGCGTGGCCGTTACTTAGCAGGCTGCGGCATACCGTGACTGCTGCAGATACCACCGGGGAATTGGAGTCTGGCGGTGAGTCTCGTCCCAGCGGCGATCCAGCCACCACCGGTCGCCGAACACCGGCCTCCACGCGCCCGTAACAGCGTCCAGTGGCTGATCATCTTCGGCTACCTGGCCTGCGCGTTCGCCGTGACCTGGCGGCTGTGGGTCGACCCGGCGGCACGCATGCAGGCGGGCGACATCCAGGATGTCAACCTGTTCGCCTGGTTCATGCACTACGACGCGGTTGCGATCGCTCACGGCCACCTGCCGGCGCTGGTCACGGCGGCGATGAACGCGCCGCGCGGCATCAACCTGATGTGGAACACCTCGTTCCTGCTGCCCGGAATCGCCCTGGCCCCGGTGACGTTGCTGGCCGGGCCGCAGGTCAGCCTCACGATCATGCTGACTTTGGGCTTCGCGGGCTCGGCGGCCAGCCTTTTCTGGGTGCTGCGCCGCTGGGGGGCAAGCATCTGGGCGGCCGCCCTGGGCGGCGCGGTGTACGGGTTTTCACCGGCCCTGCTGAACTCCGGCATCGGCCACTACCACTTGCAGTTCGCGGTTCTGCCGCCGCTGATCATCGACCGGGTGCTGCGGATCGTCACCGGCCGCGGCAGTCCGGTCCGGGACGGGGTCTGGCTTGGCCTGCTGGTCTCCGCGCAGCTGTTCATCGGCGAGGAACTGCTGGCCGACACCGCCCTGACCGGGCTGGTGCTGGTGTTGGCGCTCGCGGCCAGCCATCGCCATGAGGTGCTCGGGCGAGCCCGAGACGGGGCGTACGGGCTGGCAATCTCGATCGGGGTGGCCGCGGTGATCTGCGGGCATGCCCTCTGGGCGCAGTTCTCCGGCCCGCTGGCGCAGCACAACCCTCCGGCGGGCACCAACCCGTTCACGAACCGGCCGTCGTTCTTCGTCGACCCGGCCGGAAACCTGCTGCTTCATACGCCGGGCAGCGCGGCCGCGGCCGCCTCGTACAGCAAGGGCCTGGCGGAATACCTGGCCTACCTCGGCTGGCCGCTGCTGGCCGTGCTGATCGTGGCCGTGATCCGGTACTGGCGCGACTCCAGGGTCCGGCTGGCCGCCGTGATCTGGGTGGTGCTGGAGGTGCTTTCGCTGGGCGGCGGGGCCATGCACAACGGCTGGTTCGGCCTTCCCGCGGACCTCCTGCCGTTCCACTGGCTGCAAGGCTCGCCGGTGCTCAGCCAGGTGCTCCCTGACCGGCTGTCGATACTCGCGGACGGCGCGGCCGGCGCGGTACTCGCGTTCTCGCTGGATCGGGTCCGATCGGCGGCGCCGAAGGCCTGGACCTGGCGGTGGAGCGTCCCGGCCGCGGTCGCGGTGCTGGCCGTCGTGCCGCTGATCCCGCTGCCGTACCAGGTGACGCCGGTCACCCCCGCCCCGTCCGGCTGGGAGGCCGCCTTCAGCCGGCTGCACCTGGCGCCCGGCGCCCGGGTGCTGGTCGTCCCGGTCGCGTTGGGCCGGAGCCCCCAGGTGCTGCGCTGGGCGGCGGACACCGGCGAGCCGGCCTCGATGATCGGCGGCTACTTCATCGGGCCCGACAGGGCCGGGCAGCAGACGATCTACATCCCCGGGCCAACCTCGACGGCGGCGCAGTATCTCGATGCGCTGTGGGACGGGGCGAGGCCGCCCAGCCCGCTACCGCCCGGGCTGATGCGGTCTGATCTCTCCTACTGGCGGCCGGCCGCGGTGGTCGCGGTGACCAGCCAGGACACCCGCCTCAGCCGCTTCTTGACCGGCCTGTTCGGCCGGCCTACGTTCGTCGCGGGCAGCGTGCTGGCGTGGCGGCTGTCCGGAAGGCACAGGGACGGGCGGCACCGGGCGGCTGCCAGGGAAACCGATCTGGACGCATGGCGGATCCCGGACCGGTAGGCGGAGATCGGTCGCCGCGGCCCGTCACCGCCGCCGGGCGTAGGCGATGTTGATGCCCAGGATGACCAGCCATATCAGGGCGACCGAGGCCCCGTTGCCGCGGTTGTTCAGGATGGCGTTGGCGGTGATACCGCCGATCATCATCGACCCCAGGGCAAGGATGATCACATCCCACGACGCCTGGCCGTGCTGGCCAGGCAGGCCAACCCTGGCCCGCTTGCGAGGCCGGCCGTCGCCGAGCGCCAGCCGTGCTTCCACCCGCTTGTCTATCTCATCGCCGATGCGATCGACCAGGCTCTCGGCGAGCGCGTCGTCATAGTCGCGGCCAAGGTCCCGCCGCGCGGCCGCCGCGGCGGCGATATCTTCCCGGGCTCGCTGATCCACGGCCATAACGTAGATCCCGGGTCGCCGTGCGCGGAAGGAGGCTAGCCCCCGTTCGCGGCTCGGGCCATCCCCCCTTGCCGGAGGGGGTTGTTACCGCGCTGTGGCTTGGCGGAAGTCAGGCGACAGCCGGGGGCAACGACCGTTGGATGGCAGGATGCAGATCGTACCGATGACGCCGGCGTACGCGGCCGACATCGTTGCCTGGCGCTATCCGCCGCCCTATCACGTCTACGACATGTCCGACACCGACGCGGCCTACCTCACCAGCGCGGAGGGGGGCTTCTTCGCGCTCACCGACGGGGACGAGCTCATCGGCTTCCGCTCGTTCGGACCGGACGGCCAGGTTCCTGGCGGCAGGTACGACTCATCCGCCCTCGATACCGGTGGCGGCCTGCGGCCCGATCTCACCGGCCGGGGGCTGGGCCGGGAAGCGATCCGGACCGGCCTGGCCTTCGGCCGCGAAAGGTTCGCCCCCGCCGCGTTCCGGGTCACGATCGCCTGCTTCAATCTCCGCGCCCTGCGGGTCGTCGAGGCGCTCGGCTTCCGGCGCCTCGACAGCTTCTACGCCACCACGAACGGCCGCAGGTACGAGATGCTGACCCGACCGGAGGTCGCGGACGGCCTCGACGGGCCGACCTGACCAGCCAGCCGGCCGGTCGCGGGCGACCTCGTCGGGCCGGCGCTTATCCGCGGGTCACAGCCCCAGTGCCGGTGACGCTGGTGGTCACGTGAGGCGGATTGCCGCCGTAGACGATCGCACCGGTGCCTGCTACCGCCGCGTCCAGGCTGGCGGTGGCGGTCACGCGGATCAGGCCCGAGCCGCCCAGGACCGCATGCACGTCGCGGGCGACGAGGTTGTCCAGCTGCGCCAGGCCGGAGCCGCTGACAGTGACGTCCAGCCGAGCCGCGGTCCCGCTGGCGTCAAGGGCGCCGCTGCCGGACAGCGTCACGGCCAGCTGCGGCGCGTCGATTCCGGTAACGGAGATCTCGCCGCTGCCGCTCAGCTTCAGGGTCGCCAGTGATGGCACGCTGACCTCTACGCTCATGGGGGCCTTGGTGGTAAAGCTACCGGTGGTCCCGATGACGAGGGTCCCGGCCACGACGCGGGTCGTCACGTTACGCAGCAGGTTGCTGTCCGCGTGCACGATTACCGACTGCCGCCGGCCGACGTCAACCGTGACCTTGTTGCTGCCCGCCAGCTCAACGCCGCTGAACCGGGCCAGGGAGCGGGACTGCGTGGCCGCCACACCCGATCCCTGCACCCCCGAACTCGAAGGCCCGCCACGGACCAGCAGCGCGACCACGACCGCGGCCAGCACCAGGGCGGCGACGAGAGCCAGGACCAGGGCAGCGATAAGGCCTCGCTCGCGGTGAGGCGGAGCCTGCCCACCGCGACGAGGTGGTGAGGAGATAGCCATGACCCGCAGGATCGCGGCAAAACGCGCACAGCCACAGGGCCGAAGGGCCCTGCCGCGTCCGCAAATGGCCCGTTCCCGTGACCTGGCCGTCACCCTGGCTAATGGCCGGCTAATGGCGGCCGCGCCGGGGTTGCGCGCGCGGGAGGCAGTCTTAGGGGGCTGGAGGGAAGCCCGGGACGTACTTGGCGAGGGAAGCCGTGCACGCGGCCCAGGTACTGCGATTGGCGGGGCGCCCAGAGTCAACAAATGTCGCAACGTCGCTCAGCAGGCATGATGGGGTCGTTGATCCCCAGTTCCAACTGGCGTTCAGGACCCAGTGCGCGCTCCCGGGTATCGCAACAAGCAGGGCGTTCGGCATCGTCGCCTTGGCGGCGGCGACGTTTGCCGGGGGGTCGGTGGGGTCTGCCGTGCCATTGAGGAACAGGATCGGGTCTGACGTGTGCACGGTGCCGGAGACACCAGGACCATGTGGCCAGATCGGGCAGATGGTGTGGAGATAAGCCGATCTGGCCACCATCATCGGTGCGAAGATTGAATCGCCGATCGCCTTAGGGTTGATCGCTGCCCAGGCGTCGCCACATTCGACCGTGAGGGGCATCAACTGCGTGGCCGCGGGGGACGACTGCGACGCATACCAGCTCTTCCGCTTCCGCAGCAGGGCTGACAGCCCGCTTCGAGCAGCCAGGCGCAGGTCAGCGGGCAGCAGTACCGCTGCCGTTGATTTCGCGAGGTAATAATCATTGAGGTCACCCAAGAACGCGGCGACCGAACCGGCCGCACTGGACTTCAACCGTGCCAGCACGGTCGCCAGGTCTGCGGCCGGGTTGTAGGCCTTCGCACAGGCCGGTGTCGCGTCGCAACGTCGAACGAGGAGATCGAAGGCCTGCTGGGCATGGAGCGGCGCTTCCTGCCAGAGCGGGGTGTTGAGAAGCGAGCCGCTGTCGAACACGGCACTCCGGACGTGCGCGCCGTAGCGCTGGAGGTAGGCAAGGCCAAGCGAGACACCATAGGAGACGGCGTAGATATCGATTTTCTTGTAGCCAAGCACGCTCCGCACATGGTCGAGGTCTCGCGCCGCAGCCGCCGTCGTGAACTGGCTCGCGTCCGTGCCAACCGAGGACAAGCACAGCGCCACAGCAGTCCGAAGAGCCGTCGCTGTCCCCCCGCCAAGCCCCGGGCAGGACAGGTATTCCGATTTGCCAGTGCCGCGCTGATCCACGAACACCAAGTCATGGGTCTCGTTGATCTGCTTGAACGTCTCGGCCGCCCAGGAGACCTCTTGTGTCGACGCTCCCCCAGGTCCGCCCTCGATGAAGAACATCGGATCAGGTGCCGGAGGAGAGGTCTGGGCCGGGAGGACGGTCACCCAAACCCCGGTTGCCGGGCCTGATGGGTTCGCCCAGTCGAGTGGCACCGGAATCGAGCCACAAAACCCCTCGGTCCCCGTCACCCCTTCGCAGGGCACCAAACCAGCCGGGGGCTTTCTCGCCGCTGTGCTCGTTGAGCAGCCGGACAACGATCCCGCTGCGAGTAACGTCAGCGCGATGACGAAGGCACCCGCAGGAAACAGAAATGCCCGCTTCGCCAGGCCCGTGCGGCCTCTCGCCTTTGCCATACGCCGCCTCCTTCAGATGAAGGCGTAGGGAAACGGCCCGGCTGAACGTCAACCATCGCCTGGCGCGCGCTGCTGACCATAAGGATCATGGTCTGCGGCGAGTCGCCAAGATAGGGCCGAAGGTCACCCAACGCCCATAGGTTCCGGGAACAGATCGCCGCACCGAACACCGAGAACAGCGGCTGCGTGGCCACTCCGTTTAGGCGGATCAGGAGCGACGGACCGCTGCGATGATCATTCGTCGCGGCGATCTTGGGAGGCGGAACGGACGCTAGCCGAACCCGCAGTCTTTGTTCAGGGCGCCCTCATCCGACGTAATTCTCAGTTCGTCAAGTATGCCCTGTATCGTGCCGTTGCCGGAGATGGCCGACTGCACGTCTGCGGCGAGCGCCGCCAAGTGCGTGCGAAGGTTTCCTGGCGGCGCTACCTGGGATGCCTCGGTGAGGATCTGCCGGTCCGCTCTCGGCGGCATGGTGCTGTTAGCCGGGTCCAGGAACCATGTTGTGTAATCCTGGCACGCGGCCGCGGCGGGCGGTCCGGGTAGCTCCGCTGCCAGAGCGATTTCCCCAGCTAGCAGACCAGCCATCGTGGCGAGCGTAAGCCCCACGACCGCGAGGGCCCACCACTTGCCCAGTAGGACCTGCCCAGCGTTAGTGATCCGAAGCAGTCGGATGCGGTCGCTTGGCAGGCGGCGCATGGCTCGGCCAGCCGGAACCGAGATGACCAGCAGTGCCGCCATGAGGTCGGCCAGGACAAGCAGGCCCTCGTTCGGCGTGATCTGTTGCCCGGTTCGGGACCGGATTAGGCCAGCCGCCGCCAGGCCGATCACGGCAAGCCACGCGGCCATCAGCATCAGCCAGACTCGTCTCGGGTTAGATCCCCGGTCCAGCGCCGCGTAGCGCAGGACCACCACCGCAGCGATGACGATCGTCACGAGTAGCAAGACCCATGTCGGGTAGCGGGCGACATCCGCCATTTACCAGTGCTCCCATGGAGGTGATCCAGCTAAGTCTGCTCGTGTCAGCACCTCTCGGCTATCGTTCTGCCGCCAGCGGGCTCTTCATGGCTGCTGCCGTCAGGGCGTGGTTGCAAAGCGGGCATAGGGTTGGGATCTTGCCCCTCGGTAGGCCCGCTGCCTGGCTACCTGGTCGCGCTTCTCATTCCTGGTCTGGCCGCCGCCGGCCACGGTCACGCTGGCGTCTTCGTTGACCCTGGCCTGGTTTGATCTTGAGCTGGGCGGGTTGTTGCGTTGGGCCTGCGCTATCTGCCCACCGCGGACCTGTGCGGCCCGCCGCCCTTGACAGGTCATCTATCAAAGTGATATCAGTTTTATAGGTGACCGGAGTGGCCGGGACACACCAAGGCCACAGGAGACATTCCATGTACGCTCAGAACGACAACACCGCTTGGAAACGTCTGCGCAGGTGGTGGCTAACTCCCCCGCGACCCGGCCTGCAACGCCTGATCCACCCATGGGAATACCGCAACCTCCGCCGCTTTGCAGCCATACGCATTGTCGGCGGCTGTGTCGCCGCCTTCGCGGGTCTCATATGCCTCTCGTACGGCGTCTACGGATGGGCAGCCTTCTTCCTGGTCCTTGCGGCGCTGGAATTCGCGGGTGCCTACTGGTACCTCAGCATCGCCCGCTCCGCATCGGCCCGAACCTGAGCCTGCGCTGCAGGCACACGGCTGCGCCGGCAGCAGAACCGCTAACAATAAGGCCCCTCCAACGGGCGAGGGCTACCGGCTGCGCTTCCGGCTGCGAGACGAGATGCGTACCTCTCCGGAGATGTACGGCACGCGGGCCGAGGCCGAACGGGCGCTCTGGCAGATGGCCGACAAGGACCAGGCCGACTGCACGCACGACCATCGCTACCTCGCGCTCGTGCTGCTGGCCACCTTCGCCAGCCTGCGGTGGGGTGAGGTGACGGCGCTGAGGCGGGCTGATCTCGACCTGTCCGCGGGCACCGTGCGCATACGCGCCGCGTTCATCGAGCGCTCCACCGGAGAAATACTGCTTGGGCCGCCCAAGTCCAAGGCTGGCCGACGCGTCGTCGGCATCCCCCACGCGATCATGCCGGTACTGAGCGAGCACCTGTCGGTCTTCGTCAAGGACGAGCCGGGGGCACTGGTCTTTCCTGTGGTGATGGGCGGGCCGCTCCGCCGGGGCAACTTCAACCGGATGTCGGCCTGGCCGTACGCGGTACGGTCGATCGGCGCCGAGGGCCTGCATTTTCATGATCTCCGCCATACCGGCAACCACTTCGCGGCGTCCAGCGGCGCGGGCCTGCGCGATCTCATGGCGCGGATGGGTCACGACGGCGAGCGCGCAGCGCTGATCTACCAGCACGAGGCGCGCGGCGCGGAGCAGGCGATCACGAACGCGATCGACACGCACGTCCAGGCCGAGCAGGACAACGTTGCGCAGGGCGACGATGACGACGGTCAGGCGGGCGCGCTCGCCCCGGTGGGCTAATGGCCCGTTAATGGCCCGGAAGATCAACAACGGGCGGGAAGCGATCAAGTTACAGGCGCGGGATTCCGGCCCTGACCTGGGCGGGAACACGTGGAGCGGGTGACGAGAATCGAACTCGCACTATCAGCTTGGGAAGCTGACGTTCTGCCATTGAACTACACCCGCAAGGCGCCGGCCTGCCGCGCAGGCAGGCCGTTCGCTCGCCCCGACATCGTACCCGAGCCGGAAGAGGGCCGGGATCCCCGCACGAGATTCGGCCCGCGG
>JASHUI010000036.1:0-6155 GCA_030040095.1 Streptosporangiaceae bacterium
CCGCCGCGGCCGTCGCCGCCGCGGCCGCCGAGCCGGATGTCGGTGCCGCGCCCGGCCATCTGGGTCGACACGGTGATCGCGCCGCGCGCCCCGGCCTCGGCGATGATCGCCGCCTCCTGCGCGTCGTTCTTGGCGTTGAGCACCACGTGCGGCAGCCCGGCGGCGGTGAGCCGGCGCGCGATCCGCTCCGATTCGGCGATGTCGAGCGTGCCGATCAGGACCGGCTGCCCGTCGAGGTGCGCGGCGGTCACCTCGGCGACGATCGCCCTCTCCTTCTGCGGCAGGGTCGCGTACAACCGGTCCGGCTCGTCCACGCGCACGCACGGGCGGTTGGGCGGGATCACCGCCACCTCCAGCCCGTAGAACTCGCGCAGCTCCTCGCCCACGGCGAGCGCGGTGCCGGTCATGCCGCAGACCCTTGGATACCGCCGGACCAGCGACTCGACCGTGATGCTGTCCAGGATCTCGCCGCTGTCGCTGACCTCGATGGCCTCCTTGGCCTCGACCGCGGCCTGCAGCCCGTCCGGCCAGCGCTGGAGCTGGGCCACCCGGCCGCGGGAGGCGCTGATCAGGTGGACCTTGCCGTCGCGGACGATGTAGTCGACGTCGCGGTGCAGCAGCGCGCGCGCGTGCAGCGCCACGTTCAGCCGGGTCAGGGTGTCGACCTGGTCGGCCGCGTACAGGTCGATCCCGCCCAGCGCCGCCTCCGCCGCCTGCGCGCCGGCCTCGGTCAGCGACGCGTTGCGCCCCTCGTCGTCGGTCTCGAAATGCAGGCCGGGCCGCAGCCCGCGGACGATCTCCGCCATGCCCGCGTCGGGGTCGGCGTCGCCGGCCGCGCCCGCGAGCACCAGCGGCACCAGCGCCTCGTCGATGAGCACCGAATCGGCCTCGTCGATCAGCAGCACGTCGGGGTCGGCGGTGACGAGATCGGCGACGTCGGCGGCCAGCCGGGCGCGGAGCACGTCGAAGCCGATCTCGCTGATCGGCGCGTAGGTCACCTGTGCCGCGTAGGCCTCCCGCCGCTCGGCCGGGGTCGAGGCCTGGCCGATGCAGCCGACCGTGACGCCGAGCAGGTCGTAGACCGGCCGCATCCACTCGGCGTCCCGGCGGGCCAGGTAATCGTTGACCGAGGCCACGTGCACCGAGCGGCCCTGCAGCGCGTACCGGGCCGCGGCCAGCGCGCCGGACAGGGTCTTGCCCTCGCCGGTGGCCATCTCGGCCACGTGTCCGTCGATCATGACCAGGGTGCCGAGCAGCTGGACGTCGTAGGGCCGTTCCCCGAGGGCCCGGCGGGCGGCCTCCCGCCCGACCGCGCAGAACTCGGCGTCGTCGCCGGCCTGCCGGGCCCGTTCGGCCAGGGCCTCGTCGGCCAGGTCGGCCAGCGAGTCCTCGCGGTCCGCGATGGCCGCAAGCAGCCGCTGGTACGGTGCCAGGTCGGTGGTGCCGGGCCGCTGCAGGAACCGCCGTACCCGGGTCCGCAGGCCGCTCACGAGATGTCGCAAATCCGGGCCATCGCCATACCGGTGTCAACGCGCCGGGCCCGCGGTCTCGTTCCCGCGATCGCGGCGGGCCGGCGATGCCGGCCGGGTCGGCTCACAGCACGGTCTGGATGATCTCCTGCGCCTCCGCCTGGACCCGGGCCAGGTGGGCGGGCCCCTGGAACGACTCGGCGTAGAGCTTGTAGACGTCCTCGGTCCCGGACGGCCGGGCGGCGAACCAGGCCGACTCGGTGATCACCTTCAGGCCGCCGAGCGGCTCGTCGTTGCCCGGCGCGGTGGTGAGCAGGCTGAGGATCTTCTCCCCGGCCAGCTCGGTCGCGCCGACCTGCTCCGGGCTGAGCCTGGCCAGGGCCGCCTTCTGCTCCCGGCTGGCCGGGGCGTCGATCCGGGCGTAGGCCGGATCGCCCAGCCGCGCCGTGAGCTCGGCGTAGTGCTGCGACGGCGTCCGGCCGGTGACCGCGGTGATCTCGGAGGCGAGCAAGGCCAGGATGATCCCGTCCTTGTCCGTGGTCCAGACCCGCCCGTCCCGGCGCAGGAACGAGGCCCCCGCGCTCTCCTCGCCGCCGAACGCGACCATGCCCGCCAGCAGGCCGGGCACGAACCACTTGAACCCGACCGGGACCTCCATCAGGCGGCGCCCGGCCGCCTCGGCCACCCGGTCGATGATCGAGGAGCTGACCATGGTCTTGCCTACGGCGGCTGCGGGCGGCCAGTCCGCGCGGTGGCGGTACAGGTAGTCGATCGCGACGGCCAGGTAGTGGTTCGGGTTGAGCAGGCCCGCGTCCGGGGTCACGATGCCGTGCCGGTCGGCGTCGGTGTCGTTGCCGGTGGCGATCGCGAAGTCGGCCCGGCGGGCGATCAGCGAGGCCATGGCGTAGGGCGAGGAACAGTCCATCCGGATCCGGCCGTCCCAGTCCAGCGTCATGAACCGGAAGGTGGGGTCGACCACCGGGTTGACCACGGTCAGGTCGAGCCCGAACCGGTCGGCGATCTCGCCCCAGTAGGCCACGCTCGCCCCGCCGAGCGGGTCCGCGCCGATCCGCACCCCGGCGCCGCGCACCGCGTCCAGGTCCAGCACGGCCGGCAGCTGCGACACGTACTGGCCGAGGAAGTCGTGCGCGCCGGCCTGCGCCCTGGCCCGCGCGTAGCCGATCCTGCGGACCCCGCGCAGCGCCTCGGCCAGCAGGTCGTTCGCCCGGTCCTGGATCGCCGCGGTGACCTGCGAGCCGGCCGGGCCGCCGTCGGGCGGGTTGTACTTGAAGCCGCCATCCTCCGGCGGGTTGTGCGACGGCGTGACCACGATCCCGTCGGCCAGCCCGTCCGCCCGGCCCTCGTTGAAGGCCAGGATCGCGCGGGACACCGCCGGGGTGGGGGTGTAGCCGTCCCGGCTGTCGGCCAGCACCCGGACGTCGTTGGCGGCGAGCACCTCCAGCGCGGTCACGAAGGCCGGCTCGGAGAGCGCGTGCGTGTCGCGCCCGATGAACAGCGGGCCGGTGATGCCGGTGCCCCGGCGGTAGTCGCAGATCGCCTGGGTGGCCGCCGCGATGTGGTCGTCGTTGAACGACAGCCGCAGCGCCGAGCCCCGGTGCCCGGACGTGCCGAACGCCACCCGCTGCGCGGGGTTGGCCGGATCGGGATGCTCCGCGTAGTACGCGGTCACCAGCCGCGGCACGTCCACCAGGTCGGACTGGGCGGCCGGACGGCCGGCCCGCTCATCCATGACCCCCGACACCTCCTTGATCGTTAGTGATTCGATCGCCAGCGACTCGATCGCTAGTGGACAGGCGGCAGGACCTGCCCGCCGCCCAGCACGGTGCGGAAGGGGTCGCCGCGCTGCGCCAGCCGCCCGGCGACGGTGCGGATCGTGATGCCGTCCGGCCGCAGCGACGGATCGTCCAGCTCGTCCCATTCGATGGGAGCGGACACGGGCGCGCCCGGCGCCGGGCGGGGGCTGTAGGGCGCCACCAGCGTCTTGTTGATGACGTTCTGTGTGTAGTCGAGCCGGGCGCGGCCCTTTCGTGAACGGACATCCCACTCCCAGCTGACCAGATCCGGCACGATCGCACCGATCGCCCGTGACAGCTGCTCTACCCAGGCCCGGGTTTGCTCGAAACTGGGCCCCCGGGTGACCGGAACCCAGATCTGGATGCCGGTGTGCCCGGTCAGCTTGGGCTGGGCGCGGACGCGCAGGTGCTCCAGCGCGGTGCGGTGCAGCCGGGCCAGCGTCAGCACCTCGTCCCAGGTGGTGGCCGCTCCGGCGTCGATGTCGATGAGGGCGTAGTCCGGCTGCTGCGGCTGGTCGGTGCGCGAGGTCCAGGCGTGCCACTCCAGGGCGCCGAAGTTGGCCGCCCAGACCAGCGCGGCCGGCTCGTTCACGACCAGGTAGGTGGTGGACTCGCCGCGTTCGGCGGCCGGGTTGTCCCAGCGCGGGATCCAGTCCGGCGCGTGATCGGGCAGCTGCTTGTGCCAGAACCCGGGGGTCTGCGCGCCGCCGGGGAAGCGGTGCATGTTGAGCGCGCGCCCGGCCAGGTACGGCAGCGCCACCGGGCCGATCCGCGCCGCGTACTCGATGAACTCTCGCTTGGTCACCGGCGCTTCGCCCTCGCGCGCCGGGAACAGCACCTTGTCCAGATTGGTCACCTTGAGCCTGCGGCCGAACACCTCCCAGGTGCCGCCGCCGGGCCCCAGCGCGGCGAGCGCCTCGAGCTCCGCCGGGTCGGGTCCGGCCGGCACCTCGGGGCGGATGGCCACCGACGCCTGGGCGGGCGGCAGGTCGGCCCGCCACATCCGGTACGGATCGGCCTTGACCTCGTCGTTGGTGCGCCCGCTCAGCACCGACCTCGGGTGGTCCTCGGGATCCCAGCCGACCACGGCGAACTCGTCCCTCTTGTGCAACAGCAGCCACTGGTCCTGCTGGTCCCGGCCGTGCCCGCTGTGCACCAGGACCAGCCGGCCGCGCAGCTTCTGCCCGGTCACGTCGGCGTGCAGTTCGCCGGCGGCGACCGCGGCCGCCGGGTCGTCGGTGGCGTGCGGCTCCCACGTGCCCGTGTCCCACACGATCACGTCGCCCGCGCCGTACTCCCCGCGCGGGATGATGCCCTCGAAGTCGAGATACTCGATGGGATGGTCCTCGACGTGCACCGCGATCCGCTTCACGTCCGGGTCCAGGGTCGGGCCCCGGGGCACGGCCCAGCTGGCCAGCACGCCGTCGATCTCGAACCGCAGGTCGTAGTGGAGCCGCCGGGCCCGGTGCCGCTGCACCACGAACCGCCGCACCGGCCCGCCGTCTCCCGGTGCCGCGCGCTGCGCCTCGGCGGTCCCCTCAGGCTCCGGCGTGCGCCCGAAGTCGCGCTTGCGCCGGTACTCCCCCAGGCGCTCGGATCTAGGCATGGCTCACAGCCCCAGCAGCCGGACCGCGTTGTCGTGGCACACCGCGCGCAGCCACGGCCCGCCGAGGTCGAGCCGGGCCAGCGCCTCGAGCTGGTGCAGGTAGGGATGGGGGATGTTCGGGAAGTCACTGCCCAGCAGGATCCGGTCCCCCGCGTCCGCCAGACGGGGCCGCAGCGCGGCAGGGAACGGGGCGATCCGGTCAAGGAAGTCCGTGAACGCCATCGTGGTATCGAGATGAACGCCCTGGTGCCGCGCGGCGAGGCCGAGGAACTCGCCGTACTCCGGGGCCCCGAGGTGGGCCACGATGGCGACCAGCCGGGGATGGCGGGCCAGCACCTCGCAGATCGGCCCGGGGCCGGTGAACCGCCCGGGGGTCGGCCCCGAGCCGCAGTGCACGATCACCGGCACGCCCGCCTCGGCGAGCAGTCCCCAGACCGGGCCGAGCAGCGGGTCGCGCGGGTCGTACCCGCCCACCTGCAGATGCGCCTTGAACAGCCGCGCGCCCGCGGCAACCGCCTCGGCGACGTAACCGGCGGCGCCGGGCTCGGCGAAGAACGTGGCGCTGTGCAGCGCATCCGGGGTCCGCGCCGCGAACGCCGCGGACCAGGCGTTCAGCCACGACGCCATGCCCGGCTTGTGCGGGTAGGCCAGCGCGCTGAACCAGCGGACGCCGAACGCCCGCAGCGCCGCCACCCGCTCGTCCTCGGGCTGCCGGTACATGATCGGCCACGGCTGCCCGACGGCGACCCGGTCCTGCTCGAAGAACGCCCAGACCTTGGCCAGCACGTTGGGCGGCATGAAGTGCGTGTGAACGTCGACCAGCCCAGGCAATTCAAGAGCTTTCCAGAACGCGACGACAGCCGCTGGCTCGCCGCCCGCAGCGGACTCATAGCCCGAGTGCTGCCGGCCCGTCACCCTTCAAGTCTGCCAGTAAGCGGCCGGTCCGCCGTTATCCTCGACGCCCTGGTCCGCTGACGGCGTGCCCTCGCCGGTTCCGCGTCCGATGAGTGCGGAGATGGTGCAGTTGGGTGTGACCCAAACTCGCATTCATCGGCCGAGGAAGCGTGGCGACGGGCGACGCCGGGTGCCAAAGGCTGAGGCGAGGCCCTTCGCAGGTCGCTAGGAGCGGGACGGCCCGTCCGGCTGCCGCAGGACCTGCTGCGTCTCGGCCAGGCCGCCGGCGTAGAAGTGGCGGGCCGCGTCGAGCAGTTCGTCGAGTGGCGGCCACCACGGCCCGTGCTGCAGCGACCTCAGCGCGCCCAGCAC
>JASHUI010000274.1:0-4245 GCA_030040095.1 Streptosporangiaceae bacterium
GGTCGGCGCCGGCCAGGGCGCCTTCAGCCAGGAGCAGGTGTACTCCCAGCCGATCCCGGAGGGGCCCGGCCCGCACTGGGACCCCAGGCAGATCGTGTCCGGCTTCCTGTCGGCCAGCGCCAGCTTCGCCAACGATCACGCCGTGGCCCGCGAGTATCTCGACAGCACGGCGCTGGGGACCTGGCGGCCCGGGTGGGCGGTCACCGTCGTGAACAGCCTGACCACGACCGCGGTCGCCGTGCCCAAACCGCTGGACGGCCAGGCGCAGCAGCTGGCCGAGGTCAAGGCCACCGGCCTGCCGGTGGCCACGCTGTCGGGCACCGGCCAGTACACGGTCTCCTCCGGGTCGGCGATCAAGTCCTACTATTACTCCCTGGTCAAGATCAACGGTCAGGGCCAGTGGCGGATCGACGCCCTGCCCACGTCGCAGCTGCTGCTGACGCAGAGCGATTTCGAGCGCGTCTACCAGCCGCGGGACCTGTACTTCCTGACCCAGTCCGGCCAGGGGCTGGTGCCTGACCCGGTGTTCGTGCCGCAGCAGGCCACCGACACCGAGCTGGCCACCGGCCTGGTGAACGCGCTGTTGCAGGACCCGACCGGATGGCTGGCCGACGCCGCGTCGACCGGATTCCCCGCGCACTCCGACCAGATCGGCCAGGTGCGCATCAACGGCCCGAACGCCACCGTCGACCTGGGCGGGAAGGCCGTCACCGCCAGCCACACGCAGCTCCAGCAGATGGCCGCGCAGCTGGTCTGGACGCTGGCCAGCGGCCAGGGGACCATCCAGTCGGTCCAGCTGGAGCTGAACGGGCGCCCGGTGCCGGTGGGCGGATCCCTGTATCAGCTGCTGCCGACGTACCACACCTGGGTGCAGGGCCAGCCGCCAGGCTTCAGCCTCTACTTCCTTGACGACAACGGCATCATGCACGCCCTGACCGGGGCCGGGCAGCAGGGCCCTGGCCGGGTCGCCCCGGTCGCGGGCGCGGCCGGGGCGGCGAACCCCCCGGCGCTCAGCTCGATCGCGGTCTCCCCGGACCGGCGCTCGATGGCGGCGATCGCCGCCAATGGCGGCTCGCTCTACATCGGTGGCATGAGCCAGGGCGCGCCGCTGCGGCAGCTGACCACGCCCGGCGGCAACATCACGTCGGTGAGCTGGGATGACCAGGGCGATTTGTGGATCGGCGGCGCGGGCGCCGTGTGGCTGCTGCCGCCGGGAGCCAGCTCGACGGCGCCGGTCGCCCTGAGCGTCCCCCCTGGGGGCCAGGTGACCGACTTCCAGGTCGCCCCGGACGGCGTCAGGGCCGCCATGATCGTCTCCGGCGTGGCCGGCGCGGCCGGGCCTCAGGTCCAGGTGGCCGCCATCACCCGCGGCGGCTCCTCCGCCTCGCTCGGCTTGCCGCTGATCCTCGGCGCCAGCATCGGCGATCCCCGGGCGCTGAGCTGGTACGGCCAGGACGATCTCATCGTCCTGGCCGGGAACCCCGGGCAGCTCTACGTGGTCCCGCTGAACGGCGGGCAGCCGACCCAGCTCCCGGTCACCGGCGGCGACCCGGTGTCGGTGAGCGCCACCGCCCCGGAGAACTCCACGCCGGACATCGCCGTCGGCCTGTCCGACGGCACCATCATGGTCTCGGCGAACCAGAGCGGCTTCGAGCCGACGCGGGCCACCGGCTGGGTCCCGGTATATCCGGGCTGACCGGACCGCCAACCGCGGGCCGATTTCCCGACATCTGGTCACGGTCCGTGAACCCCGTGCCGCCTGGGCGAATGCCGTGGGTATCCCCCGCTCATGACAAGCGGTCCGGGGCGGACTAGCGTCGGTGTCATGGCACCCGCCCGGGTCCGTGGTTGCACCGCGCAGGCCTTCCCGCCAGCGGGAAGGCTGCCGCGGCAAGCCGATGCCAGCCGCAGGCGAAACGGCCCACGTAAGGCGACTTATCGTCGACTGATCACGGTGCGGCTTAGAGGTAAGTCCTGCCCCGCCAGGGGATCCGACGTCCCCTGGGCCGGGAGAAGGGCAGTAGTGGCACAGGCGGCCGCGAACCCCTCAGCAGGCGGATGTGGGGTCGAAGACCAGGTCGGCCGGGCGGGTGCCGCCTATCCATGCTGAAGGGGGTTCCTAGGTGAACATCATCTTCAAGGGTCGGCAGACGGACGTGCTTGACCGGTTCCGCAAGCACGCCACGGCGAAGCTCTCCAAGATCGAGAAGCTGGATCAGAGGGCCATCAGGATCGATGTCGAGGTCTCGAAGGAGCGAAACCCGCGCCAGTCGGGCCGCAGGGAACGCGTCGAGCTGACGATCTCGTCCCGCGGGCCCGCGATACGGGCCGAGGCGTCGGCCGAAGACCGCTACGCCGCCCTGGACATAGCCTTCTCCAAGCTGGAGTCGCGGCTGCGCCGGGCGGGCGACCGCCGCAAGTGCCGTCACGGCGCGCACGCCGCCATCCGGGTGACCGACCTGCCCGCCGCGCAGGACCCCGCCGCGCAGACCGCCGCGGGGCCCGGCGAGCAGGCGCCCGCGGAACCGTCGACGGTACCGGAGGATGCCGGTGACGCCGAGGGAGCCGTGGGCGACGGCCGCCCGGCAGAGGATGATGTGGTCCCGATCGCGATGCAGGGCGACGGGCCGCTCGTGGTACGGGAGAAATTCCATGTCGCCCGGCCGATGGCCATCGACCAGGCGCTGTTCGAGATGGAACTGGTGGGTCACGACTTCTTCCTGTTCCGCGACACCGAAGACGGCCGCGCGAGCGTTGTATACAAGCGGCACGGTTACCACTACGGGGTGATTCGCCTGGTAGAAGAGGTGGCGGAGGGCGAGTTCGATCGACAGCACCACGCGGCCGCGCTGGGCAGGGACAACGGGCGGGCCAAGCGGGCGGCCGAATTCGCCGCCCGGTAGCGTCGCTTGCGCCGCGGGCGCCCGTCGGCGAGAGTTTGGTCACACGGCACCGCGGATCTGAGCATCTGTGCCTGCGCAGCGTTGGTGCCCAGACACCAGCGCAGAACTGTCGAGGGAGGAGGCATCATGGGCGGCAGTCCCGGCACCAGCCCGGCACCGCCGGATGCGTCGCCGCGAGCAGATCCGATCCGCACGATGATCGTTGACGATCACGCCTTGTTCCGCCGCGGCCTGGAGATGGTCCTGGAGGAAGAGCAGGACATCGAGCTGGTCGGCCAGGCGAGCGACGGGGCCGAGGCCGTCGAGAAGGCGGCTGAATCGCTGCCCGATGTCGTCCTGATGGATATCCGCATGCCTCGCAGCAGCGGAATCGAGGCGTGCCGGGCGATGAAGGAGGCCGCTCCGAGCGCGAAGATCGTCATTCTGACGATCAGCGACGAGGAGGAGGATCTCTTCGAGGCGATCCGGGCCGGCGCCAGCGGCTACCTGCTCAAGGACATCCCGCTGGACGAGGTGGCCGACGCCGTCCGGGCCGTGCACGGCGGCCAGTCGCTGATCAACCCGTCCATGGCCGGCAAGCTGCTGACCGAGTTCGCCGCCCTGGCCCGGCGGGATGACGAGGAGCGCGCCCAGGAGGTGCCCGCGCCTCGGCTGACCGAGCGCGAGATGCAGGTGCTCAAGCTGGTCGCCCGGGGGATGAACAACCGCGACATCGCCAAGGAGCTGTTCATCTCCGAGAACACCGTGAAGAACCACGTCCGCAACATCCTGGAGAAGCTGCAGATCCACTCGAGGATGGAGGCGGTCATGGTGGCGGTGCGGGAGAAGCTGATCGAGTTCAGCTAACCCCGGCCGGTCAGGTCAGGTCCGCTATCGCCTTGCGCAGCCGCGGTTCCAGGCTGGCCGGCTCCACCCGGCCGAGTTCGACGCCGTCGCAGCCGACCCAGGCCGCCGCCTCGGCCAGGGCCCGGGCCATGGGCTCGGCCGCCGCCGCCTTCTCCAGGGTGAGCTGGCGCGCGACCAGGGTCCGCCCGCTGCGAGCCGGGTCGACCCGGCCGACCAGGCGGCCCCCGGCCAGCAGCGGCATGGTGTAGTAGCCGTGCACCCGCTTGTCCCTGGGCAGGTACGCCTCCAGGCTGTGCGTGAAGCCGAACATCCGCTGCGTCCGCCTCCGGTCCCAGACCAGCGAGTCGAACGGGGACAGCAGCGTGACCCGGTGACGGCCGGGCGGCGCCCCGCCGTGATCGGCGAGCGCGGACGGGTCGGCCCAGGCCCGGAGCGCGCCATGGGTCCGCGACCCGGCGATCTCGACCGGCACCAGCCCGGCCGCCGCCGCCGCGTC
>JASHUI010000275.1:0-11063 GCA_030040095.1 Streptosporangiaceae bacterium
AGCCGATCACTGGCCTGCGGGGCGCACTCCTGTGACGAGTTCACACAGTTACGAGAAGTTGTTGTGGGCGATGCGAGCTATGCCCAAATCCCGACTCAGCCAGACCTGTCAATGTGGACGAGTCAGTACTCAGCGCTAACGTGGGAGGAGATGGCCACTGTACGCACCGGTACCCTGCCCAAACGAATTATCGAGGAAACCAACGCTGACTTGGAGTTACTCGTCACGACCCTGCGAGACCTCGGCATCGTCGTAGATCGGCCGACGGTCATCGACCACGCACGGGAGTTTGCCACGCCAGACTGGCGCAGCGACGGTTTCTATTCGTACTGCCCCCGGGACATCACGCTCATTATCGGGTCCACCATCATCGAGACACCCAGTCCCACGCGTGCCCGTTACTTCGAGCTCAACGGGCTCAAAGATATCTTCCAGCGTTGCATGACCGAGGGGTCAGCCTGGATTTCGGCGCCGAAGCCCCTCCTGCTGGACGAACTCTTCGGCGTCGACCCGCAAGGTCTGCCGGTGCTCGGGGAGCTAGAGCCGGCCTTCGACGCGGCCAACGTCTTACGTCTCGGGCGCGACCTGTTCTACCTCATTTCGTGCAGCGGGAACGAACTCGGGCGACAGTGGCTCGAGAATGTACTGCGGGCACAAGGCGACACCTATCGCGTGCACCCCTTGCGCGGCCTGTACGACCATACGCACATCGACACCACCATCTCGGTGTTACGACCTGGCCTCGTCTTGCTCAATCCGGCCCGCATCACCGAGGCTACCGTCCCGGACCTGTTCCGCGGCTGGGACACCATCTGGTGCCCGGCCGCGGTCGACACCCCGCCCGCCTCCGCGCACCCCCTCGGTTCGGCGTGGCTGGGAATGAACCTGCTCATGATCAATCCTCAGCTGGCCATCGTCGACGCGGCGCAGCGCGAGCTGATCAGCCAGCTGCACCACCACGGCATCGAGGTGCTGCCGCATACGCTGCGCCACAGCCGGGTGCTTGGCGGCGGGTTCCATTGTGTCACCCTCGATCTCATCCGTGACGGCGAGCCAATCAGCTATTTCGACTGAATACGGCCAATAGACCGATCGAAGGGACCGTGGGGAATGATCGTGCAGGATGCAGCGCTGCCGACGAGTTCAAATACCGACGATGTCACTATCTTTGAGGCTTTAGAATCTGAGGTCCGAGTTTACTGTCGAAAGTTTCCGATCGTCTTCGACCGCGCCCAGGGCGCCGAATTACGCGCCGCGGACGGCCGGACATTCATCGACTTCTTCTGCGGTGCGGGCAGCCTCAACTACGGGCACAACCACCCCTACATCAAGCGCCAGCTCATTGACTACCTGGCGTCGGACGGGATCACCAACGGCCTGGACCTGTACACCACGGCGAAGCGCGATTTCCTCACCCGGTTCCGGGAAGTCGTGCTCACTCCGCGAAACTTAGACTACAAGGTTCAGTTTTGTGGCCCGACGGGCGCCAACGCGATCGAGGCCGCGATCAAACTGGCGCGCAAGGCGACCGGCCGGCCTGGAATCGTGTCGTTCTCCGGTTCCTTTCACGGCATGTCTCACGGCGCGCTCTCCGTCACGGGCGCTAGTCATGCGCGCTCGGCCGGCGCGACGGGACCATCCAGCGTAACCTTTGTGCCGTTCGCTGATGGTCCGTCCGGGCCGTTCGACTCTGTCGGATACCTGGCCCGCATGCTCGACGACCCTTCGTCCGGCCTGGATCTTCCCGCCGGGATCATCGTCGAGCCCTTACAGATGGAGGGGGGCGTGTATCCGGCTCCGGCCGGATGGCTGCAGCAACTTCGATCGCTCACTAGCCGACTTGGAATCCTGTTGATCTGCGACGAGATCCAAGTCGGGTGCGGCCGGGCGGGTACATTCTTCTGTTTCGAGGACGCACGGATCGTCCCCGATATCGTTACGCTATCTAAATCTATCAGCGGCTATGGGCTGCCCATGTCGCTCGCACTTCTCCAGCGTGATCTGGATGTGTGGGAGCCCGGGGAGCATACCGGGACGTTTCGCGGCAACCAGCTAGCCTTCGTTGCCGCCGCCGCAGCCCTGGAGTTGTGGCAGCAGCCTGACTTTGGCAACGGCTTAGCCGCGGCCGCGCGTAGCCTGGATCGCTTCGGAAGGGAGATCTCCGAACTCGACCCGCGGATTATCGTCCGCGGCAGAGGCATGGTGCTCGGCATCGACCTGCGCCAAGCGGGCGGTGCCAGTCGGGCGGAAGCCGTTCAGCAACAGTGCTTCAACGATGGTTTGATCGTCGAGTTGTGCGGTCGCGGTGACGAGGTTGTGAAGGTGATGCCACCGCTTACTATCGACCCGGACCGACTCGAGCGCGGACTCCAGGTACTGCACCGTGCTGTGGTCGGCCCAGTCCGCACGGAGCCAGCTGGCATGTCGACGGCCTGATACACGGCGGTCAGGTGAGGCCGGCCGGATGACTTCATCCCTCTCCGACAGCACCGGGGACGTTCGGCGTCCCGTCGCGGGATCATCGCCGCTGCTGGTCCTGGCCTCCATGAGCACCCTTCAAGTCGGAGTGGCGTTCTCGCGTGACCTGTTCGCCTCACTCGGGGTCGCCGGGACGACGATGCTGCGGCTGGCCTTCGCCGCGCTGGTCCTGCTCGTCGTCACTCGGCCCAGGTTGCGCGACAAGACGCCGCGCCAGTTGGCCGTGGTGGCTGCCCTGGGCATCGTCTCTGGCGCTCAGTCGCTGCTGTTCGCCGCCGCGATAGCCCGCATTCCGCTGGCGCTGGCCTCGACGATTGACTTTCTCGGCCCGTTCGGTGTGGCGCTGGCGCGCTCCCGGCGGGCGCTCGACGCCGTCTGGGCAGTGATCGCGACCAGCGGTGTGGTCATGATCACCTGGGTCGGGATAGGGGGGGCGACGGGTGGGCTGGACCCGGCCGGGCTGGGCTTCGCGGCTGGCGCGGCGATGTCCTGGGCCGGTTATATCGTCCTGACCAGCAAGGTGGGAGTGGCGTTCAAAGGGTTCCAAGGGCTAGCGATCTCGATGACCGTGGCGGCGCTGGCCGTCGCGCCGTTCGGCGTCCGAGAAGCGTGGCGCGGCCTGGTCGGCAGCCGAGCGCCGCTGCTGCTCCTGTTGGCGACCGCGGGGGTCGCGATGATGGTGCCCGCGATTCCCTATCTGCTGGAGATGGAGGCGCTGCGCCGGCTTTCTGAGCACGCCTTCAGCATCTTGATGAGCCTGGAACCCAGCATCGCCGTGTTAGTCGGGCTGGTGGTCCTTGGGCAGGCGTTAAACCCGGCTCAGCTGGCCGGCATTGGCTGCGTGGTCGCGGCCAGCGTGGCCGCGACCCTGGCCGACCGCGGTCGGGACGGGTCCCCGGCCGTCGGCGGGACCAGCCGATCGCGACAGGGAGGGTAGACGACGTCCCTCATGGCTCGTCGGCTCGCCCCGCCAGGCGCCGGCCGCTCAGCCCGGCGCGCAGCCATGCCCCTGACCCTGGCAGCAGCCGCATGGCCCGGATTATCAAACACTCACTGAACACCGGGTGCATCCTTCATTCCGCCGGTTTCCGCGTGGTGATCAACCTTCTGGATCAACGGCCGCGCAGGCACTATCGTCCGAAACATGGTGGCCTCCATCCGTTCCGGCACAAGGGTTCGAGGCCATCGGTCCAGCTCGCCCGGTCCAAGATCATGCACGATCAGGCCGGGATTTTTCTGGTCGAAGTTAGCTAAGGAACGCTGATGCGGACATCTCGCGCAAGCCACATATTGCCGGGAAGCGCGTGGGCATTATCGCCGCACATGCTCGTCAGAAGCGCCGGATTTCCCGCCGACGGAGTCCTGCAGCTCGCCGACCAGGGGCTTGCGGAGTCCGCCGACCGGCTAACGTCAGACTTGGGCTCCGCCCAAGCACGACAGGAGTCATTTGCGGCCGACTGGAAGGCGGCCGCAGACGTGCTTTCTGGCAATATACGAGCAATAGCCGAGTCCCCGCGTTTCCGGCTCGCGGTATCCTGGCAGAATCCGGCCGTCCTCGACACCGGAATCAAACCGCTATTGCGCAAAACACCGAATAGTGGCCGGGACCGCAAGTTCAGGAGCCACGAGCGTTTAGTCGCAAGCTATTGGCAGCGGTATTGCGTCAAGAATGATACCATCGGTTTCTTCGGGCCCCTCGCATGGTCAAGGATGACACCACAGACGAGGATCACGCCGGGCCCCGATCTCGTGAGCCGGGCGAGAGTCCATTTTGAAACCTGGGCCATCGACGCGCTTGCCGCCACCATCCAGAGCGAGATCGATCTTTATCCATGGCTGATGCCCAGAAGGAGCCCTCTCGTCCAAGTCGTGCGCGGCGCCGTCATCGAACCCGGCGGCACCGAGGTCCCCGAAGACTCTCCCGCCTCCACGGCGCTCCTCCTCGCGGACGGGACGTTGCTGGCCCGGGATCTCGTGGCGCGGCTGATGGGCCGCCACCCCGGCCTGGACGCCGCCCAGGCTGACGAACTACTGCGGACGCTGCGCGATCGACGGCTGCTCATCTGGCGGTTGGAAGTGCCGTCGTCCGTCTACCCGGAAGCCGAGCTCGAGAAGATACTCCTGCGAGTGGAATCGCAGCAGGCACGGGCGAGCGCGCTCGCGAAACTCCGGCCGCTCTGCGCGGCCCGTGCACGCCTCGAGCGAGTCTGGTCGGACACCAGCGAGATATCTGCCGCGCTCGGCACCGTCAGCAGCGTCTTCCGCGAGCGCACTGGCAAGGCCAGCACCAGGCATCACGGGCATAGCTACAGCGGCCGGACCCTGACGTACCTTGAATGCGAGCGCGACATATCCCTCGAGCTCGGCCCGGATTTTCGGGCGGCGCTGGCGCCGGTGACACTGATTCTCGACAGCGCGCGGTGGCTGACCTGGACGATCAGGGAATCTCTGACGCCTCACGTCCTCGAGGCGTATGACCGAGCGCGCCGAGCCCGGCCAGGTACGGTCACGGCCACCGCCCTGTGGACGCAGTGCTCGCCGATCATCAGGCGCACCCTCGGCCAGATCGTCGAGGCCGCCCTCGACGGCTACCGCAAACGCCTGTCTGCCTGCCTTTCCTGGCCTGCGGGTGCCCGCAGCGTGAGCTTCTCCCTCGAGGAGCTCCGGCCGTCCTTTGCGGCGAGCTTCCCCGCCCCGCACAGCGGATGGGCCGAGGCGCGGTGGTGCAGTCCCGACATCATGATCGCCTCCCGCTCCGTAGCGGACCTGGAGCGCAACGACTTCTTCCTGGTTCTCGGCGAGATTCATGTGGCGATCAACAGCTGCGACTACAACACCGCGGTCCAGAGCGCGCCCGACCAGGAAGACCTGCTGCGATTCGTCAACGCGGTATGTCCCGATCCGCGGCTTCTCCCGCTCCTGCCGAAGGAGAGCCCGCCGCGCCTTACGGTGCGCACGCACCCCGCTCTTGTCCGCCCTGATGACTACCGCGTCGCGCTGACCCCCCAGATACCTCTGGCAACATCGGGCCGTTTCGTATCCGGTGGCGACCTGATCGTCTCGCCACGGCATCCCGGTGAGCTGACGGTGACGCTGGGCCGGCACGAGTTCGACGTCATGGACCTGTTTTCCGAGCCCGTCAAGGCCGCGCTGCTCGAGAGATTCCGCCTTTTCACCGACCGTTACGTGCCGCGGATCACCGTCGACCGGCTCGTGCTGGCGAGGGAGAGGTGGACGTTCACGCCCTCCGGCCTCGCGTTCGCTAACGAGAAGACCGAGCCCGGCAGGTTCGTCGCGGCCCGGCGCTGGGCCCTCGGCACCGGTCTGCCCAGGCATGTCTACGTAAAGCTCCCGACCGAGGTAAAGCCTTTCTACGTTGACTTCGCGAGCCCGGTTTGCATCGAGATCCTGGCAACGGCCGTTCGGCGTGTTATGCGGACGGAGGCCGGCGGCGCGGATAGCCCGTGCGTCACGGTAAGCGAGATGCTTCCCGACCACTCCCAGCTATGGCTGGCGGATGGCAACGACAAGCGCTTTACCTCGGAATTCCGCATCGCGGCGTTTGATATGTCCGGCCGGGTGAACCGAAGGGTGCGTTCGGATGACGGAACTTGACGCGGGTGCCAGCGCTGCTCTGCCGTCAGATGGCGCGCCTCTCGGCTGGAGATGGTGGCCCGAGGTTCTGCTGAGAGGCGCGGGATTTCCCGCGCAGGGGGCGCTTGACCTGGTGTCGCCCCGGCTCGCGGAACTCGCGGACGGGCTGCGGCCCGACGAGATGGATGGCGGGCAGGCGTGGGGCAGGTACGTCGAGGAGTTTCATCAGACGGCCAGGCACCTGGTGTCTGTGATGCAGGAGATAGCCCAGCAGGAGGACTTCCGCAGGGCACTCGCGTGGCAGAACCCCGACCTGTTGGCGACGGCCCTCGGCCCGCTGCTGCGCTGGACCGACTCCCAGACGCGGGGTAGCAAGCACCGTCAGCACGAGGAAGCCGTTGCCTCGTACTGGCACCGCTATTGCGCGAAGAACGACTCGATCGGCTTCTTCGGGCCGGTGGCGTGGGGCAGGCTGGACTTCGGTCAGCCGACCCGGGTGTCCGTCGGCCAAACCCTCGTCGCAGTGACCAACGTGTTCTTCGAGCCGTGGGCCATCACGCGGGTGGCACAAGCCTTCGAGCGGGAGCCCGGCATGCGCGCCTGGCTGAAGCCGCGGCGGATGGGCTATCTGGTACTTGCCGGGGACGGCGTTCTATCGCCGCTCGGTGAGATCAAACTGTCCCGCCTGGAGACCGAAGTGCTGGGGGTTTGCGACGGCACGGTGGCCGCCAGGGACGTGGCTGCCCGCATTAGCGAGCAGCACCCCGATCAGCCCTGCAGCGAGGACGACGTCGAGCGCGTTATCTCCTCGCTCGAGAAGCGCAGGCTTCTGACTTGCAAGATCGACATACCGATCACCGTGCACCCCGAGGAGGACCTGCGGGAGTTCCTGCTCGGGGTGAGCGACGATGCCCTGCGCGGGTCCTGCGTCGCCAAGCTCGATCTACTGGAGAGCGGCATCGGCGTGATCAGCGAGAGTGCGGCCGAATCCGAGCGTCTCGCCCAGGCCATCGCGAAGCTCGGCGAGACGTTCTCCGCGGTCACCGGTGAAGAGCCGACCCGGCGTAAGGGCCAGGCCTATGCCGGCCGCGGGCTGGTCTACTCCGACTGCCGGCGTGACGTCGAGTTCGTTCTCGGCCACGAATTCCGGGACGGACTGGCGGCGCTGGAACTGCTCGCCGAGAGCGGGCGCTGGGTCTGCTGGCATGTGGGGGAAGATGTGCGCGAGATACTCGGCGCCGTGTTCCGGGACAGCCAACGGCCGCACGGCGTGCCGCTGGCGACGTTCCTCTTCAAGGCCGAGCAGCGGCTGCGCACATCCCTTCCCGCCGTGCTCGAGCGCGTGACGTCGGGCCTGGTCGAGCGCTGGGAAGAGATCATCCAGGTAGCACCGGCCGAGTCTCGCCTGACTCGCCGGTACGAGGACGTCGCTCCCCTCGTCCGCGAGGCGTTCAAGGTGCCAGGATCCGGCTGGGAAGGCGCTCGCTACATGAGCCATGACGTCATGGTCGCCGCCGACCGCGGACCCATGCTGGTCCTCGGCGAAATGCATATGGCTATCAACGCCATGCGCCACTACTGTTTCGTCAGCCAGCACCCGGCTTCGGCCAGGCTATTCGACTGCCTGGACCAGGATCTGCCCCGGCCGCGAGTCTTTCCGACTCTTCCGCGGGAAAGCCTGCCGCGGCTCACCATTCGCACGCATCCCGCCCTGATACGCCCGGAAGACTACATGATCGAGCACTTCTACCGCACGGCAGAAATCGGCCGGGAACATCTGTTCATGAGCTCCCAGTTGCGGGTGACGGAGCAGGCGGGGAACCTCTCGGTCACCTGTCCGGACGGCATGGTGTTCGACGTGCTCGATGTCTTCGGCGAAGTCCTGATGGACGCCGTGATCGATTGCTTCCGGATGTTCCGGATACGGCCCCACACGCCGCGTGTCGCCATCGGCTCGCTGGTGATCAGCCGCGAGCAGTGGCGTTTCCTGGCGGACGACCTGCCATTCCCGGCGGTGACGGATGAGGCGAGGCGGTTCGCCCTGGCCCGGGCATGGTGGCGCGATCAGGCGCTTCCGCGCCAGGTATTCGCAAGGACGGGCCGCGGCGAGAAGCCGGTTTTGGTCGACTTCGCCAGCCCGGTCTGCGTCACGATCCTTTCGAGGATAGTGCGCAGGCTCAACGATTCACCTGAGCACATGCGGTGGATAACCATGCAGGAGATGCTGCCCGCAGTCAGTCAACTGTGGCTGAGGGACGCTGAACACCGCGAATACACGTCTGAATTTCGTCTAGCGGCGTTCGATCTTCGTGGCTGACATCCCTGACCCAGCCGGGCCGGCGTGCGCCGGACCTACCGGCCCAGCCGCCCGGCAGGCCTCACAGGCCTCTCGGGTGAGGTCGCGCCACGGCTGGAGCGAGGCCGGCCGCATCCTCGGCCGAGCATGGCGCTTGACCGACCCGACGGGCCGCGGCGATCATCTTATGGAGTGCCGTGAGTGCCATGCGTCCTGAACGCGCTACCGGTCGAGATGCAAGGTGGTGTTCTAGACATATGTCAGCCGACGCGCTCGAGAAAGTAATCTTGGAAGTGTTCCGGCAGATCTTGAGGAATCCGGGGGTTACGCCAGAGTCAGATTTCTTTGAGTTTGGAGGTGACTCGAATACGGCGATCGACGCGGTATCTGAGATCTCGGATCACACGGGCGTCGACGTGGACATGGCGACCATATTCTTCTACCCGACCCCCCGGGAGCTGTCGGCCGCGTTGGCCGGGACAGCTCAGGGGTAGGTGACGGGTCGCTTGCCGCCGGGGATCGCTCCCGGGCGGGGAGGTCAAGCCGGCCCGAGCAACCTGCTCTTTATGTCAGTCCAGAGCGCATCGGCCAGTGACCGCGAGTACAGATCCGCGTCGTAGCTGAGATGCCCGGTGACGCGATCAGATGTCCTCCAGAGCGTCAGCTCGAAGTCGATGCTGGCCGTCCCGTTGTGCAGGGGGATCGCGGTCATCTCGATGCCGGCCAGGCAATAGGCGATGCTGGGCCGGGATTGCATGTTGAGGCAGAAGGCGTACGGCTTCACATCTGTGGACCCATAGAGTTCCCGCGCCAGTAATCCCACAGGCACTCTCGGGTAGCGCAGAGCGGCGGCGCTGACCCACTTGGCGTACTCCAGCCGATCGTGATCCGTGCCTCGACGGCTGATGTCGGTCATCGCCATGGGCAGCATGTTGGAGAAGTACCCGATCAGGGGACGCAGCCGGCGCTTTGTCCGGTTGTGGAACGGCACACCGATAATGACCTCGTCGGTGGCTCCGTGCTCGCCGAGAGTCGCCCCGGCCGCGTCGAGCATTAACGTGAAGACCGTGCAGCGCGACACGCGAGCGCGCTGGTCCATATGTGCCGTCGCGGATGCGTCGAGCAACGCGTCCAGCCGGGCGCCCCGCGGCTCGGCCCCGTCGGCCCGCTCTCCGGCCCTGGGCAGGCGGAGTTCTGGCAGGGCGGCAGGTAGCAGCTTTCGCCAGTGCGCCAGGATGTCCTTGAACTCCCCGGTGCCCGACACGCGCCGCTCCTCGCGGCAGTAATCGCTGTAGGTGTACTGCAGCGGGGCGAGCGAGGGGTCGTGACCGGATACCGCCCGTCCGTAGGCGTCTCCCAGGTCGCCCAGGAAGACGAACAGAGACCAGCCGTCAACAACGATGTGATGGAATACGAATCCCAGGACGTGATCGCCGTCAGGGAGCCGCATGAGGCTGATACGCCACAGCGGCAGCGCATCCAACGGGATCTGAGGGATCGCATCGGCCCTGATGAAGTCGACAGCCTCCCGCTCGCTGGCTACCTCGATCAGCTCCGTGCCGCAGCAGAAGACGTCGGAGACGAGCTGGACCGGCTCCCGGTCGAAGACCATCCTCGTGCGCAGCGGCTCGTGCCGGGCCACCACGGCAGCCAGCGCCCGGCTGAAGGCATCGACGTCGAGGCGGCCGTGCAGCCTGACGGCGCCGTAGACGTTCTCGCGCGCTGACGTCGTGGCCTGCTCGGCGTGCCAGATCTCCAGCTGCGACGGTGCCATCGGCACCTTGCGCTCTGTCATTCCAGCCCTTCACTGTCATTCCAGCCCTTCACTTCGCTCAAACCTGCGCCGGATGCCGGCCGAGGTTCTTGCGGGTTCGGTCGTGGCGCTGCGAGCGGATCAGGGCTGGATGTTCTCCAGGTCCTCCAGCAGGCCTGGGTGACTTGGCTGCCAGCCGAGTGCCTGCCGGGTATGGGCGCTCGATGAGGGCTGGTCGGTCGCGAAGATCGGGCCGAGCAGGCCGAAGGTCTCCTGCGGCATCGATTCGACCGGGAGCCCCAGCCGTCTGCCGATGACCGTGGCGATGTCGCGCACGGCGTCGCCCTGGTCACCGACGGCGTGCCACGCGGTTCCGGCCGGCGCCTTCTCCAGCACCAGCCGGAAGAGGACGGCCGCGTCGAGCGCGTGCACGGCCGGCCAGCGCTGGGCGCCATCGCCCGGATAGCCCGACACCCCGCTGCGGCGTGCCATCTCGGTCAGCAGGCCGGCGAATCCGCCCCTTCCCTCGTTGTGGACCGTGCGCGGCATGCGGACGGCGGCGCTGCGGACCCCCCGCGAGGCCAGGTCCAGGACCGCCGTCACAGAGCGGCTGCGGCCGCCGACCGGCCCGTCGGTCGGCAGCGGGTCGGCCTCGGTGGAGGCACGACCGGGCACGTAGGGCGTACCTGAGACCGTGACCAGGGGACGGTCGCTGCCGGTGAGCTCCTCACCCAGGGCGGCAAGCGCGGCGCTTTCCTCGGCGACCGCCGCAGCGAGAGCCGCGGGGCTGCTGAAGTCGTTGGCGAAGGCCAGGTGGATCACCCCGTCAGCGCTGGCGGCGCCGGCACGGAGCGTGCGCAGGTCGGCGAGGTCGCCGCGAATGGTTTTCGCTCCGGCGGTCTCGGCGGCCGTCGCGGACGAGTCGGAGCGGGCGAGGGCGAG
>JASHUI010000276.1:0-4600 GCA_030040095.1 Streptosporangiaceae bacterium
AACCAGGTCGCCCTCCCGATTCTGGCCGTCTGCGCGGTCATCGTGGCCGTACGGCACCGATCGCTGCGACCGCTGGTTGCTGCGGCGGCCGGGGTGGTGCTGCTGCTGGCGACGGTGATTCCCGGGAAGATCCTGACCGACCGGGCCGGGCCGGGCCTTCCGCCGGTTGCGTTCGGTCATTTGGGGGTCTTCCCCTCCGGCCACACCACTACCTCCGGCGTGTGTCTCGCGCTGGCCGTGCTGCTGCTGGCCCCGGACCTGCCGGAGCGCGTGCGACGGGCCGCCGTGGCGGTCATGGTCACGGTGTGCTTCCTGGTCGGCGTGGCCCTGATCTGGTGCGACTACCACTGGTTCAGCGACGTGGTCGCCGGGTGGGCGCTGACCGCGCTGATCGTTCTTGCCTCGCTGCGGCTGGCCGGCCTGCGCGGCCGCACCGGTGCGGACGCCGATCACCCCGGCCGCCGAGAGCACCCCGGCCGCCGAGACCGCCCCGACGGCCGAGGGCACCCCGACGGCAACGGGAGCGCGGGCGGGAACACCCGCCCGGCCGGCACTGTTGCCCGTGTCGCGACGCCGGCCCAGACGTCAGCCCAGACGCCGGCCCAGACGCAGACGTCAGCGCAGACGGAGAGGCAGGGGCAACCATGACGCAGCGCGTGCGCGATCACCTGGGACGGTTCGGGGTCTGGCGAGGTTCGAGCCAGGTGACGCCCGAACTGGCCGTCGGCCTGGAACGCCTGGGGTACGGGACGCTGTGGCTGGGCGGCTCGCCGGCCGGCGACTTGGTGCAGGCCGAGCAACTTCTCGACGCGACGACCACGCTGAGCCTGGCCACCGGCATCGTGAACATGTGGAAGGACGACGCGCACGTGGTCGCGGCGTCGTTCCGCCGGATCGAGGGCCGACACCCGGGCCGGTTCCTGCTCGGCGTGGGTGCCGGTCACCGCGAGGCCACCGCGGAGTACGCGCGGCCGTTCGAGACGCTGGCCGGCTACGTCGACGTGCTGCGCGACGAGGGCGTCCCGGCGGAAAGCCTGGTGCTGGCCGCGCTGGGCCCGAGGGTACTGAGGCTGGCCGCGGAGCGGGCCGGCGGCGCCCATCCCTACCTGGTCCCGCCCGAGCACACCCGGCAGGCCCGCGCGATCCTCGGCCCGGGGCCGCTGCTGGCCCCGGAGCAGAAGGTCGTGCTCGAGACCGACCCGCAGAAGGCGCGCGCGATCGCGCGCCCGCGGGTCCAGAACCCCTACCTGGGGCTGGTCAACTACACCGCCAATCTGCGCCGCCTGGGCTGGGGCGACGAGGACCTCGAGGATGGCGGAAGCGACGCGCTCATCGACGCGCTGGTCGCCCACGGCAGCGGCGAGCAGGTCGCGGCGCGGCTGGCCGAGCACTTCGCCGCGGGCGCCGACCACGTCTGCGTCCAGCTGCTGACCGAGCCGGATGCTGACCTGCTGGAGGAGTTCCGGAGGCTGGCCGGCGCGCTCGGCCTGTGACTCAGGGGCGGTCCTTTTTGGGCAGTCTGCTGACCACCGCGTCGTAGGACGCGTCCACGGCCTCGAGCAGGTCGTCGTCCGGGATACCGGCCCCGATCCGCAGGCTGTTCCAGCCCGACCGCCCGATGTAGGCCATGACCGAGGCGTCGCCGGGGTAGCGCGCCAGCCACTCGTCGGCCACCTCGCGGGTCGCGGCGCACTTGAGCCCGACCGACGGCGCCGCCGAATCCTGCCCCAGGAAAGCGAAGATCTTGCTGCCGACCTTGACCACGACGTCGCCCTCCCACGGCTCGTCCTGCCGCGCGCCGGGCTTAGCCAGGCAGTGGGCAAGCACATCGTCCCAGGTCATACTGCCTCCGCAAGCGCCGCCACGACCGCGTAAGGCAGGTAGCGCGGGTGCACCAGCAGGGCCCTGGCCACCTCACGAATCTTCAGCCGCAACGGGGTGACGATTTTTTCGCTGTAACGCCACGCCTCGCATTCGTCCCGGCCGAAGCGCTCGGTCATGGCCCGGCGGAACCGGCGCGCGTCGCCGCCGTCACCCTTCCAGGTCGCGAGCCAGGCCCGCAAGTCACCGTCTCGTTCGGGCATGGTCCAGGTCCTGAGCCGCTCCGCGATCTGGCCCGCCGCGTCGATCACGAACGAGAGGTCGCCGGCCCCGCCGACGCCGTGGACCCGGCCCTCGTGGCGGCAGCCGTGGTGGATGCTGGCCGAGCTGAACCGGGCCCCGACCGCCAGCGCCGCCACCGCGTGACCGGCCTCGTGCCAGGCCGTCTCGACCGTCGCGGTGCGGGCGGCGGCCAGGCGGGGGAAACAGCCGCAGTCGTAACGCTGCCTCAACCAGATCTCGTTCACGATCGACTCGTCGTCGTAGCGAATGAGCCGGTTCAGCTCCGCCCTGATCCCGGCCAGGGCGCGTTCCTCCGCGGGTCTCACCGCCGGACTCTATCCCGGTCGGCCGCTATTTGGGCGGCTTCCCCTCCGGGGGGCGGATCGGGGGGATCACCGGCCGGGGCCTGGGCCGCGAGCCGGACCAGAGCGCGGGCACCACGTCGAGGGTGTAGGCCAGCGCGTAGGCGGCCTGCTCGTAGTTGACCCGCCAGCCCACGAAGTCCGGCCACGCGTCGGCGGGATCGCGCTCGATCGGGAAGTCCACCTTGTGCATCCGTTCCACCGCGATCAGGAACTCGTCGTAGGTCAGGCTGATGCCGGCGCCCGGGTCGGGCTCGGCCGGGACCTCGATGCCCATGGCCCGGGCGACCTCCCCGAAGCAGATGAAGCCGCTGCGCAGGCACAGCCGGGCCGGGACCACCGGCGCGGCCTTGGGCGACAGCGCCAGGAACAGCGCGGCCGAGTCGAGCACCGCGAGCAGGGCGGTTACCCAGGACGAGAGCGGCCGCGGCGAGCGGAACCGCACCAGCGGCAGGTAGGTGGTGTGGCTCTCGGCGACATCGGAGGCCCAGCGCTCCCACTGCTCGTACAGATCGGGCAGGGTGTCGATGGTCGAGGTGCCCGAGCCCAGCGCGTAGTGGGTGCGGGCCAGCAGTTCCGGTCCCCAGGAGGGCACGCCGCCCCGGGCGTTCAGCAGGGACACGTCGGTCTCGCGGCGGTTGAAAGCCGAGTACAGGGTGGGCAGGTAGGCGATCTGCAACGTGACCGTGACCAGGGCCGCGATCGCCGCCAGGTCGGCCAGCGTCCGCTGCGCCGGGCCCAGCGAGTCGTTGGGCCCGAACACAGCGGGACCGGCCTCGGAGAACGCCATCCCCACGCCGCCCGAGACGAACGGCCACAGCAGCAGCGCGAAGCCGATGTAGAAGATCACTAGCCAGGCTACGAGCTGGCCCAGGAGGATCGTGGCCGCCTGCCCGGCCAGTATCCGGTCGGCCCGCTTATGGTCCTTGGTCATGGACGTGAGCCCGCGGTAGGCGCCGTTCACGATCTTGTCGACCCACCGGGTGAGCCAGCTGCCGACCGGCCTGGGCACGATGACCGTGCCGATGACGCTGCGGGCTGCGGTGAGCACGAGCAAGGCACCGACGGCAGCCGCTACGGCGCGGCCGGCCAGGGGCATCACCATGGCTCTCCTCGACGGCTTCCGCGCTGCGGACCAACTATTCGCGGAACAGTACCAGCCCGCCGACCAGCCGGATCAGCAGGGATTTGGCGCGGGTTGCATGGAGTCGCAGCGGCCGGGTAGCTGAGCGCGCACAGGCGCCTCCACCCCCACGCCTGAAGAGGGAAGTGATCCATATGACCGGGATCCTGCGGGTTCCCAGGAGCCGCGGCGTGCTGAGCGGCCTGTTGCTGATTCTGCTGGGCGCCTGGGGCGCCCTGGTCCCCTTTGTCGGCCCGTATTTCCACTTCGCCTACACCCCGGACAAGGCCTGGACCTATACCAGCGGCCGCCTGTGGCTGGAAATCCTGCCCGGGGTGGCCGTGGCGCTCGGCGGGCTGATCACGGCGGTCAGCTCGTACCGGCCCGCGGCGCACTTCGGCGCGTGGCTGGCCGTGCTGGGCGGCGCGTGGTTCGCGCTCGGCGCCGTGGTCGGCCCGACCTGGACCCGCATGAACATGAGCACGGGCACCCCGGTGGGCGGCCCGGTGACCCGGGCCCTCGAGCAGATCGGGTTCTTCGCCGGGCTGGGCGTCGTCATCGTGCTGGTGGCCGCGACGGTGCTGGGCCGGTTCTCGGTGATCAGCGTCCGGGACGCGAAGCTGGCCGCGTCCGCCCCGAAGCCGGAGGCGCCCGCGACCACTGGCAGCACCGGCGGCTGGCGCCGGTTCGTGTCGCTTCGCAGGCCTGACGCACGTGCCGAGGCCAGCGAGCCCGCCGCAGAGCGCGTGAGCTCGGCGCGCAGCTGACGAGAGAACGAACGAAGCCGGTGGCACGCCATCGGCGGGGCAGAGCGGCTGGAGGAGAAAGTGTCCTACGGTTTATGGCGGCGGCGCAGGCCGACACGGCGAACGCGGCCGCGCGGCCGGGCCGTCGGCTGCCTGCTGTGGATCCTGGGCTTCGTCATCGTCCTGGTCATCCTGTCGCTGGTCTTCGGCGGCTTCCAGAAGGGCACCAAGGTGGGCGGGGCCGGGGCCCCGGTGCCGCCGCGGGT
>JASHUI010000277.1:0-5180 GCA_030040095.1 Streptosporangiaceae bacterium
TCATAACGCAACGCCTCATCCCCGACCAGTTCCGCCTCGAACCCTGAGATCTCCTGATTCAGCCGGGCGAAGACCAGCTTGGAAGCCGACCCCTCGGGCCCGGGCTGGCCTGCGGCCAGCTGCTGGCGGAGCCTGGCCCCGGCCAGCCGGGCGACCTCGGCGTCGGTCCACAGCCGCAGCAGCCAGTCGTGCAGTCCCGGCGTGCGCAGCTCCGGGTGCTGGCGCCAGGCCCGGGCGGCCGAGCTGATCATGCCGCCCTCCCGCGGTGCAGCCGCCCCGCCGATCGCCACCCGCTCGTTCATGAGCGTCCCCGTGGCCACTTTCCAGCCCTCGCCGACCGCGCCGATCCGGTCGGCGTCGGAGATCGGCACGTCGGTCAGGAAGACCTCGTTGAACTCGGCCTCGCCGGTGATCTGGCGCAGCGGCCTGACCTCCACCCCGGGCGCGGTCATGTCGCACGCGAAGTAGGTAAGGCCCTGGTGCTTGGGCACGTCCGGGTCGGTGCGAGCCACCAGCAACCCGCGCCGGGCCAGGTGCGCCGAGGACGTCCAGACCTTCTGCCCGGTCACCGTCCAGGAATCGCCGGCCGGGTCGCGGACCGCGCGGGTGGCCAGGCCCGCCAGGTCCGAGCCCGCGCCGGGCTCGGAGAAAAGCTGGCACCAGATCTCCTCGCCGGTCCACAGCGGCCGCAGCCAGCGCTGCTGCTGCTCCGGCGAGCCGAACGCCAGGATCGTCGGGGCGGCCATGCCGAGACCGATCCCGTTGCGCTCCGGGCGGTTGGTCGGGGCCCCGGCCGCGGCGAACTCGGCGTCGACGGCCGACTGCAGGTGGCGCGACAGTCCCCTGCCGCCCAGGCCAGGCGGGTAGTGCACCCAGGCGAGCCCCGTGTCGAAGCGTTCGTTGAGAAAATCAAGGCGGGCGGTGGAGGCCGGGTCGTGCGCGGACAGGAAGGCGCGGACCTCGGCGCGCAGGTCGTCGGCGGTTACCACGTCGCGCCCGGCACGGTGCCGCTCAACACGGTGCCGCTCAACACGGTGCCGCTCAGCACGGTGCCGCTCAGCACGGTGCCCCTCAGCACGGTGCCGCTCAGCACAGTGCCCCTCAACACGGTGCCGCTCAGCACAGTGGCCCGCCGGCGGCGTAGATCACCTGGCCGGAGATGAACCCGGCGCCCTCGCTGGCCAGGAACGAGGCGAGGTGAGCGATGTCCTCGGGCTGCCCCACCCGGCGCACCGGGATCTGGGTCGCGGCGGCCTTCTGGAACTCGGCGAAGTCCATGCCGATGCGGGCCGCGGTGGTCGCGGTCATGTCGGTGACGATGAACCCGGGCGCGATCGCGTTCGCGGTGACCCCGAACTGGCCCAGCTCGATCGCGAGCGTCTTGGTGAAGCCCTGCAGGCCGGCCTTGGCCGTGGAGTAGTTGGCCTGGCCGCGGTTGCCGAGCGCCGAGCTCGACGACAGGTTGATGATCCGTCCGAACCGCTGGTCCACCATGTGCTTCTGGGTGGCGCGGGTCATCAGGAAGGCGCCCCGCAGGTGCACGCCTATGACCGTGTCCCAGTCGTCGTCGGTCATCTTGAACAGCATGTTGTCCCGGATCACGCCGGCGTTGTTGACCAGTACGGCGGGCGGGCCAAGCTCGGCCGCGACCCGGTCCACCCCGGCCGCGACCTGATCGGCCTGGCTGACATCGGCGCCCACCGCGATCGCGCGGCCGCCGGCCGAGGTGATCGCCTCGACGGTCCCGCCGCCATCGGCCTCCTTCAGGTCCAAGACGGCGACGGCCATCCCGTCGGCGGCGAGCCGCTTGGCAACCGCCGCGCCGATGCCGCGGGCGGCGCCGGTGACGATCGCCACCCGGCCCGCTGCCACCGGCCCAGACTCTTGCGACATGCGTTCCTCCTTGACGTAAATCCCAGGGGACGACCCCCTATGACCCCCCGCCGCGGAGCAGGCTCCGCGAAGCTATTCAGCTGTACTTCCTCAGCTCGCGTCGCGCAAGCGAGCGCTTGTGCACCTCGTCGGGCCCGTCGGCGAAGCGCAGCGTCCGCGCGTTCGCCCACAGGTGGGCCAGCGGAAAGTCCTGGCTGACCCCGGCCGCGCCGTGGACCTGTATGGCCCGGTCGATCACCCACTCGGCCATGGCCGGGGTCGCGATCTTGATCGCCTGGATCTCGGTGTGCGCGCCCTTGTTGCCGACCGTGTCCATCAGCCAGGCGGTCTTGAGGACCAGCAGCCGTGCGGACTCGATCCGCACCCGGGACTCGGCGATCCAGTCCTGGATCACGCCCTGGCCGGCCAGGGGCCCGCCGAACGCGGAGCGCTGCGTGGCCCGGCGGCACATCAGCTCCAGGGCCCGCTCCGCCGCGCCGATCAGGCGCATGCAGTGGTGGATCCGGCCCGGGCCGAGCCGGGCCTGGGCGATCGCGAACCCGTCGCCCTCCCCGCCGATCAGGCTGGCGGCCGGCACCCGGACGTCGCGGAACTCCACCTCGGCGTGCCCGCCGTGCGTGGCATCGTCGAACCCGAACAGGCAAACGCCGCGCTCGACGGTGACCCCCGGCGTGTCCCTGGGCACCAGGATCATCGACTGCTGCCGGTGCCGGTCCGCGCCCGGGTCGGTCTTGCCCATCACGATCAGGATCCGGCACCGCGGGTCCATCGCGCCCGACGACCACCACTTGCGGCCGTTGATCACGTAACCGGCGCCGTCGCGTTCGATCCTGGTCGAGATGTTGGTCGCGTCGGAGGAGGCGACGTCGGGCTCGGTCATGCAGAACGCCGACCTGATCTCGCCGTCGAGCAGCGGCCGGAGCCACGCCCGCTGCTGCTCGGCCGAGCCGAACTCGGCCAGCAGCTCCATGTTGCCGGTGTCGGGCGCGGCGCAGTTCAGCGCCTCGGGCGCGATGGCCGGGCTGTGCCCGGTGATCTCGGCCAGCGGGGCGTACTGCAGGTTGGTCAGGCCGGGGCCCTCGGGATGATGGGTGAGGAACAGGTTCCACAGCCCCCGGCTGCGGGCCTCGGCCTTCAGCTCGTCGATCACGGGCGGGCGCTCCCAGTGCCGGCCGGCCGCGGTGGCCTCGGCCGCCTGGTCGGCGAACACCTTCTCGGCCGGGTAGACGTGGGAGTCCATGAACGCCAGCAGCCGCTCCCGCAGCTCCTCGGTACGCGCGTCATATGCGAATTCCATGTGCCGCCTCCTGCGGGGGGTCCTGGGGGGTCGTCCCCCGGGCCAGCACCGTGTCCGGACAAGGTTACCTACCGGCCGGTACGCGACCACGCTACGGTCTGGGCATGGCGCAGGTCGAGACGGCGCGTGGCCCCATTGACGTAACCGGCCTGGGCACCACGCTCATGCACGAGCACGTCTTCGTGCTCAACGAGGAGATCAGGCTGAACTACCCGGGCGACTGGGACGAGGAGGCCAGGATCGCGGACGCGGCGGCCAAGCTCAGCGCGCTGCGCCAGCGCGGCTGCGACACGATCGCCGACCCGACCGTGATCGGGCTCGGCCGGGACATCGGCCGGATCCGGCGGGTGGCCGAGCGCACCGACATCAACATCATCGTGGCCACCGGCCTGTACACCTACGACGACGTGCCGTTCTACTTCCGGTTCCGGGGCCGGCACAGCGCCCATGGCGCCGACCCGATGACGGCGATGTTCGTGGCCGACATCACCGGCGGCATCGCCGGCACCGGGGTCAAGGCCGCCTTCCTCAAGTGCGCGATCGAGGAGCGGGGCCTGACGCCAGGGGTGGAGCGGGTGCTGCGCGCGGTGGCGGCCGCGCACGCCGAGACCGGCGCGCCGATCACCGTGCACACCCACCCGGGGTCCGGGTCGGGCCTGGAGGCGATGCGGGTGCTGGCCGAGGAGGGGGCCGACCTGACCCGGGTGGTCATGGGCCACAGCGGCGACGCCGCCGACCTGGACTACCTGACCCGCCTGGCCGACGCGGGCTGCCTGCTCGGCATGGACCGGTTCGGGCTGGACGTCCTGCTGCCGTTCGAGCAGCGGGTCGCCGTCGTGGCCGAACTGGCCCGGCGCGGCTACGCGGACCGGATGGTGCTCTCGCATGACGCGGCGTGCTTCATCGACTGGTTCCGGCCGGAGCAGATCGGCGCGTTCGCCCCGGCCTGGCACTTCGGCCACCTGTTCGACGACGTGCTGCCGGCGTTGCTCGAACGGGGCGTGAGCCAGGACCAGATCGAGACGATGCTGGTGGCCAACCCGCGGCGGTACTTCTCCGGAGCGGCCGCGGACCCCGGGCCGGCTACTGCAGCAGCAGCCTGCTGATCCGCCAGCCGGCCACCCGCAGCCCGGCCAGGCCCATCAGCGCCAGGTAGGCCGCGTGCCAGATCAGGCCGGGCCCGACCACGCCCAGGGTCAGCCCGCGCATCAGCGAGACTCCCTGGTACAGCGGCGTGCACTCGACCACGATCTGCAGCGGCCGCGGGTAGACGCTCAACGGGAAGAACGTGGTCGAGAACAGGAACATCGGCAGCGTGGCGAGCAGGATGAACTCGAAGTGCTGCCAGCTCCGCATGAACGTGGTCGCGGCCATCCCGGCTCCGGCGAAGCCGAAGCCGATCAGCAGCGCCACCGGCAGCGCCGCCACGGCCCAGGCCGAGTGCACGAGACCCAGGAGGAGCATGATCACCAGAAACGAGGCCGCGTACAGGCCGCCGCGGATCAGCGCCCAGCCGATCTCGCCCAGCGCGATGTCGCCCGGCCGCATCGGCGTGGCCAGGGCCGCGTCGTAGAACTTGTTGTACTTGAGCCGGAAGAACACGTTGAACGTCGAGTCGAACACCGCGCCGTTCATCGAGGAGGTGGCCAGCAGCGCCGGGGCCACGAAGCTGGTGAACCCCACGGGGCGGCCGCCGGGCCCGGTGACCTGGCCGACCAGTTCCCCGATGCCGACCCCTATCGAGAATAGGTAGAACAGCGGCTCGGCGAGCCCGGAGACCAGCACCAGCCAGGCGTGCCGGTAGGCCCGGGCGTGCCGCTCGATGAGGTGGCCGCTGCCCCGGCCGCCCAGCCCGGCCGCGCGGGAGCGCAGCACCTGCAGCGGCAGCACCCGCAGCGGGATGTCGTCGATGCCTGGAACACCGGCGCTAGACATAGAGCCGCCTGCGGTAGGTCCGCCGGCCGACCGCCACCCCGGTCGCGGCGAGCGC
>JASHUI010000278.1:0-3520 GCA_030040095.1 Streptosporangiaceae bacterium
GGGGCACGGTACGCGGGCAGTGCCCACAAATTCTTCGCGGCGGCCGGGGAGCACCGGCAGCGGCTGCGCAACGACCTGGCGCTGCAGACGGCCGAGGACGTGGCCACCACGCTCGGGGCCATGAAGGGCGTGCTGATGAAGCTCGGCCAGATGGCCAGCTACGTCGACGACGGGCTGTCGCCCGGCGTGCGGCGCACCCTCAGCAGGCTGCAGGACAGCGTGCCGCCGATGAGCCCGCAGCTCGCGGCCCAGGTGGTGGAGGAGGAACTCGGCGGGCCGCCGGAGCGGGTGTTCGCCCGCTGGGATCCCGAGCCGATCGCCGCCGCGTCGATCGGCCAGGTGCACCGGGCGATCACCCGCGACGGCCGGGCCGTCGCGGTGAAGGTGCAGTACCCGGGGATCGCCGAGACCATCGCGGCCGACCTCGGCAACGTGGCCCTGCTGCGCCGGATGCTGCGGATCACCGCGCCGAGCCAGGATGTCGACGCGCTGCTGGCCGAGCTGCGCGAGCGCGTCCTCGAGGAGCTCGACTACCGCCTGGAGGCCGACAACCAGCGCCTGTTCGCCGCCTACTACCAGGGCCATCCGACCATTCAGGTCCCGGGGATCGTGGACGAGCTGTCCGCGCGCCGGGTGGTGACCAGCGAGCTGGCGGTCGGGGCCCGGTTCGCCGAGCTGGAGAACTGGCCGCAGGCCGAGCGCGACCTGGCCGCCGAGACCATCTACCGGTTCGTGTTCCGCAGCCTGTACGAGCTGCACGCGTTCAACGGCGACCCGCACCCGGGCAACTACCTGTTCCACGCCGGCGGCCGGGTGACGTTCCTGGACTTCGGGCTGGTCCGGCGGTTCACCGCGGCCGAGCTCGAGCCCCTCATGCAGATGGCCAGGTACCTGTGCGTCGAGCATGATCCGGAGCAGTTCCGCCGGAACCTGGTCAGGGCCGGGTTCCTGCGCCCGGACGCGCCGCTGAGCACGCAGGAAGTGGTCGACCATATGGCCGTGTTCTACGACACGGTGCGGGAGTCGCGGCCGCTGACCATGACGGGGGATTACTCCTCCGCGGTCGTACGACGGTTCTTCGACGTGCGCAGCCCGGTGACCGCATACGCCCAGATCCCGCGTTCCTACGTGATATTGCAGCGCATCAACCTGGGCCTGTTCGGCCTGCTCGGCGGGCTGACCGCGACCGCCAACTGGCGGGCCATCGCCGAGGAGATATGGCCGTTCGTGCTGGGGCCGCCGACCACGCTGATCGGCGAGGCCGAGGTGGCCTGGAGATCGCTACGCCGGTCCGGCTAGCGCGGGCGCGACCTTCTCCGCGACCAGCTCGAAGGAGCGAATACGGTCGTTGATGTCATAGACCATTGTGGTGAGCATTAGCTCGTCGGCGCCGGTGCGCTCGAGCAGCCCGGCCAGCTGGGCGCGGACCGTGTCCGGCGAGCCCACCGCCTGGCCCCCGAACCGGCCCCACGCGATCTCCCGTTCGCCCGGCGTGTACGGGTAGGCCGCGGCCTCCTCCGGGGTGGCCAGCGGCTGCGGCTTCCCGGTGCGCAGCCGCAGGAACGACAGGGCGGCCGGGCCGGCCAGCCACCGGGCCCGCTCGTCGGTGTCGGCGCAGATCGTGTTCACCGCGACCATCGTCTGCGGGCGGTCCAGCCAGCGTGACGGCCGGAAGTTCTCCCGGTACAGCGCCAGCGCGGGCTCGGTGTTGGCCGAGCTGAAGTGGTGGGCGAACGAGAACGGCAGCCCGAGCAGGCCGGCCAGCTGGGCGCTGTACCCGCTCGACCCGAGCAGCCACAGCGCGGGCATGTCGCCCAGGCCCGGCGTGGCGGTGATCCTGGCCGGCCCGTCGCCGCCGGTGAAGAACCCGATCAGGTCGATCAGCTCCTGCGGGAAGTCCTCGGCCGACAGCCCCTCCATCGTGCGGCGCAGCGCCAGCGCGGTGATCTGGTCGGTGCCCGGCGCCCGGCCGATGCCCAGGTCGATCCGGCCCGGGTGCAGCGCCTCCAGCGTGCCGAACTGCTCGGCCACCACCAGCGGGGCGTGGTTGGGCAGCATCACCCCGCCCGAGCCCACCCGGATCGTCGAGGTCGCCGCGGCCAGGTGCGCGATCAGCACGGCCGGCGCCGAGCTGGCGATCGACGGCATGTTGTGGTGCTCGGCCACCCAGAACCGGCGGTACCCGAGTTCCTCGGTGCGCCGGGCCAGCTCGGTGGTGTTGCGCAGCGCGTCGCCCGGCGCCGACCCGGCGGCGACCGGCGAGAGGTCAAGAACGGAAAGCGGCACCTCGGTCATATAGCTCGGCAACCGGTCACTGGCCGGGTTTCTTCCGCGGGTCGCGGGCTGGGTCGGCGTCGAACGCCGCGGTGCCCCGGCGCACCGTCTCGTCCAGCCGGGCCGAGATGTGCTCGATCACGCCGAGGGCGCGCCGCTGGTCCTCGTCCGGGATCCCGCCGACCAGGTCCTGGGCGAGCCAGCGGTAGGCCTCGAGCAGCCGGGCGAACGCGGCGTCGGCGGCGGGCGTGAGCGCCACGATCGTCGCGCGGCGGTCGCTGGGATGGGCGCGGCGTTCTACCCAGCCGTCCGCCTGCAGCGCGTCGACCAGGCCGGTGATGGTCCGGGGCGTAACTCCCACCGCCTGGCTGAGCGCGCGCATCAGAACCGGTCCCGAGGCGTGCAGGGCGGCCACGACCCGGCCCCGCGCGTAGCTCATCCCGTACTCGCGCGCCCCGAGGTCCTGGATCTCGACCAGGCGCGGCGCCAGCGCGAACAGCCGGCCCATGATCCGCTCGGCCGTGTCCATGTCGAGCGCGGCCGACAGGTCGGCCCGGCCGGCGGTCCCGGAAATTCCTACGTCAGGCACATTGTGAGCCTACTTCATTAACTGTTAGCCTCACAATATGGGCGAGGCGGAGCTGGCCGTCGAGGCGGCCGGCGTGGTCAAGTCGTTCGGCACCGTCCGGGCGCTGCGCGGGGTCGATCTCACCGTCCGGGCCGGAACGCTCGCCGCCCTGCTCGGGCCGAACGGCGCCGGCAAGACGACCCTGGTCCGCATCCTCGCCACGCTGCTGCGGCAGGACTCGGGCACGGCCCGGGTCCTCGGCCGCGATGTCCGCGCCCGCCCGTATGCGGTGCGTTCCCTCATCGGGCTCACCGGCCAGTACGCCGGCCTGGACGAGGCCCTGAGCGGCCGGGACAACCTCGTGCTGATCGGCCGGCTGGGCGGGCTCGGGCGGCGCGAGGCGGGCAGGCGCGCGGCCGAACTGGCGGAGCGTTTCGGGCTGGCGGCCGCGGTCGGCCGCTCGGTGCGGACCTACTCGGGCGGGATGCGCCGCCGCCTGGACCTGGCGGCCAGCCTGATGAACCGGCCGGCGCTGCTGATCCTGGACGAGCCGACCACCGGGCTGGACCCGGCCAGCCGGGCGGAGCTGTGGGCCGCCCTCCGGGAGCTGCGCGACGCCGGCACCACCATGCTGCTGACCACCCAGTACCTCGAGGAGGCGGACCGGTTCGCCGACGC
>JASHUI010000279.1:0-2573 GCA_030040095.1 Streptosporangiaceae bacterium
TTGGCTTCCCAGACCGGCGTGATGGACTCGTCGATGAGCTCGCGGGGGCCCGCGCCGCGCTCGGTGCCCCCCGCCAGCAGGTCCCAGATCCCGCCGCCGAAGTCCGCCCCGCCGAACAGCGCGTACGCGGCGATGACCACGACCAGGATCGCGGCGACCGCGATGGCCTCCGGCGAGGCGCTCACCGGGCCTCCGGCCCGCTGGAGGATGCCCCGGCGGAGGATGCCCCGGCCACGGCCGCCGGCGAGGGGCCGTACGGCACCTGCTCGGCCTCCTCTTCGGCGGACGTCTCCTGCCGCCACCGCCGTGACATGATCATCGGAACCCCGATCGAGACCACCGTCAAGATCGCGTACAGGACGAGGATCACCCCCAGCGTGACCGGGACCCCGCTGGCCGGGGTGACCGCGCTGCTCACCAGCAGGACGCGGTACACGATCCACGGCTGGCGGCCGACCTCGGTGACGATCCACCCCGCCTCCATCGCGGCCACCGCCGCCACGCCGCTGACCGCGGACGGCACCAGGAACCACGCGGTCACCAGCAGCCGGCGGTGGAACCACCACCACCAGCCCTGCCACGCCGCCAGCGCGAACAGGAAGAAGCCCAGCCCCACCATCAGGTCGAAGCTCAGGTGGATGAGCGTGGGAAGCGGCGGCCGCTGGTCCGGGGGCACGCTGTCCCAGCCGATGACCCGGGTGTGCGGCGAGAACCCGACCAGGATCGAGTCGAACGCCGGGACCGAGAAGCCGAAGTAAACGTGGCCGTTGATCAGGATCCCGCCGACCCATTCGGGCACGTCGCGCGAGGTGCTGGAGACGTATTCCATCGCGGCGAACTTGACCGGCTGGTTGCTCGCGACGAACCGGGCCACGATGTCCCCCATCAGTACCTGCAGCGGGGCCGCGATCCCGGCCACGGTGAACGGGATGGCGAAGCCCAGCCGGTGGTAGCGGTCCCGGTGGCCGCGCAGCAGCCCGACCGCGTACACCCCGGCGACGAGGAACCCCGTCACCATGTACGCGGCCAGCACCATGTGCGCGGTCTCATACGGGGTCGAGGCGTTGAAGAACACCGACACCGGGTCGATGCTGGTGATCTTGCCGTGGCTGAGCGTGTACCCGGCCGGCGAGTTCATCCACGAGTTCGCCGCCACCACCGACAGGGCGCCCAGCACGCCGGCCACCACGATCGGCATCCCGCTCCACCAGTGCGCCCAGGCCGGCAGCCGCCGCCACCCGTACAGGTACACCCCCACGAAGATCGCCTCGAGGAAGAAGAAGATCCCCTCCAGCGAGAACGGGACGCCGATCGCCGCCCCGTACCGGCCCATCAGGCCCGGCCACAGCAGGCCCATCTCATACGACAGCACGGTCCCCGACACGGCGCCGACCGCCACCAGCACCGCCATGACCTTCGACCAGCGGCGCGCCAGCAGCAGCGCCGCGGCGTCGCCGCGCCTGATCCCGATCCACTCCGCGATCATGGTGACGGCCGCGAACGCGATGCCGAAGCAGGCGAGGATGATGTGGAACCCCAGCGACGACCCCATCTGCGACCGGGCCGGCACCGCATCCACGGCCAGAACGTGCGCCATCGCCCCCATCGCGCCCCCGTCCGCCGCCTGCCGCATCGCGGCCGCCAAGTCGTCACGCTAGGTGTACCGCCACCGCGCTCCGGGTACACGCGGGAGTACCCGCAACGCTCACTCACAGGTGCATCGGGCATATGGGCAGCAGGAACGTGCGAGCGGTGGTCCTGGTCATCCTGCTCGGGCTGGTCGTCGGCGCGCTCGGGCTGGTCGCGTCCAGCCTGTACGCCGTCGGAGTGCTGATCCTGTTCCTCGGCGGCGTCGGCGTCGTCGTCCTGGTCGGCGATTACCTCATCCGGTACTTCGGCGGCCGGAGACCGCCCGCCTGACGGCTCCTCGGGCCCGCGGGGCGGTCAGGAGCTGGCGCGCGGCACCACGAGCGCGTCGACGGCGACGGCGCCGGACGGGCCGCAGATGAGGGGGTTGACGTCGAGGGCCTCGATCCGGTCGGCGAGGTCGAGGGCGAGCGCGGACAGGCCGGTGATCGACCGGACCACGGCGTCGAGATCGGCGGGCGGGGAGCCCCGGACCCCGGCCAGCAGGCGGGCGGCCCGCAGTTCGCCGATCATCTGCCGGGCCGTGTGCTCGTCGACCGGAGGCAGGGCGACCGCACGGTCGGCCAGCAGTTCGACCAGGACGCCGCCCGCGCCGACCACGATCAGCGGGCCCAGCTCGGGATCGCGGGCGATGCCGATCGCGAGCTCGGGACCGGGCGGCACGGCCTGGCACACCAGCACCCGCGGGCCCAGCCGGGCGGACAGGTCGGCGTAGCCGCGGGCGAGTTCCGCCGGGTCGCGGAGGCCGAGGATCACGCCGCGGGCGTCGGACTTGTGCGTGATGGCCGGGTCGGCGGTCTTGAGCACGACCGGGTAGCCGATCGACTCGGCCGCCGCGAGCGCGTCGCCGACGTCGGCCGCTTCGAGCGCGGCGGCCGTGGCGATCCCGTAATCGCGCAGCAGGGCCAGCAGCGGCGGGCCGGCCG
>JASHUI010000280.1:0-6095 GCA_030040095.1 Streptosporangiaceae bacterium
TTCCTGGAGCACCGCTACCGGGAGCGGATGAACCTCACCTGGGACGCCCTGCACGCCGCGGACCGGACGCTGCGCCGCTGGCGGGAGCAGACGGCGGACTGGGCGAACTCGCCGAGCAAGCCCATGTGCGCGGAGGTGACCGGCCGGATCGCGGCGGCCTTCGACGACGACCTGGACACGCCTGCGGCGCTGCGGGCGCTGCGCTGGCTGGAGAACGACCCCGGGATCCCGCCGGGCTCGAAGTTCGAGACGTTCGCCTATGCCGATCAGCTGCTCGGCCTGGATCTGGCCCGCGACGTGGGCCGGGCCCCGGTCCGCAGGCCACCGCCGGACGGCGCATAACCCTGTGCCGGAGCGTGCAATGATTCATCATTTTGAACGCTTACGACGCAACGAATCGTGGTAACCGAGCATGATATGCGGGGATGCGGCGCCGTGCCCGCCCTCTTACGCTGGAAATCCGCCGAGATCACCCAGCCCGAGGAGCCGCATGACCGAGACCCCTCGCCCGGGGCGCGCCCGCGCCGCGACCGCCAGGACCTACCTGATGTGCCCGCCCGAGTACTTCACGGTCGAATACGCGATCAATCCGTGGATGGACCCGGACCGCCCGGCCGATGCCGTTCTCGCCCTGCGCCAGTGGCAGTGCCTGAGGGACGCGTTCCTGCGCCTGGGCCATACCGTGCACACCATCGATCCGCTGCCCGGCCTGCCGGACATGGTGTTCGCGGCCAACGGCGCGACCGTGATCGGCGGCAAGGTCCTTGGCGCGCGCTTCCGTTACCCGCAGCGGGCGGCGGAGGGCGCCGCGTACCTCGGCTGGTTCGCCGAGAGCGGCTACCAGACCACCGAGCCGCCGCTGGTGAACGAGGGCCAGGGCGACATCGTCTTCGACGGCCGGGCGATCCTGGCCGGCCACGGCTTTCGCACCGACGAGAGCATCGTGCCCCAGCTCGAGGCGCTCTACGGCCTGCCGGTGCTCAGCCTCCGGCTGGTCGACCCGCGCTTCTACCACCTGGATACCGCGCTGTGCGTGCTGGACGCCAACACCGCCGCCTACTACCCGGCAGCGTTCGACGATTCCAGTCGTGCGGCCCTGACCAGCCACTTCACCGAGCTGATCGAGGCCAAGGACGAGGATGCCGAGGTGCTGGGCCTGAACGCGGTCAGCGACGGCCGGCACGTGGTGATGGCCGAGCAGGCCGCCGGCCTGGCCACCAGCCTCGCGGAGAAGGGCTTCGAGCCGGTGCGGGTCGACATGTCAGAATTCCTCAAGGCGGGAGGTGGTCCGAAGTGCTGCACGCTCGAATTCCATGCGGGTGCGCCCGGCCCCTCCGAAACCGATCAACTTCGCTGAAAACGATCCACCCCGCTGGAACCGACGCCTCCAGGAGCTGCACATGACCGGTAGCGACGCAACATCGGCGGCTGACCGGCTGCGGGCACAGGCCGCGGCCCACGGCGCGCACAACTATCATCCGCTGCCGGTCGTGATCGCCGAGGCAGAGGGCGCCTGGGTCACGGATGTCCACGGCCGTCGCTATCTGGACCTGCTCGCGGCGTACTCGGCGATCAATTTCGGGCACCGCCACCCCCGTCTGGTGGCCGCCGCGCAGCGGCAGCTGGAGCGGGTGACCCTGGTCAGCCGGGCGTTCGAGCATGACCAGTTCGGGCCGTTCTGCGCCGAGCTGGCGGCGCTGGCCGGCATGCAGATGGTGCTGCCGATGAACACCGGCGCCGAGGCCGTGGAGACCGCGATCAAGACCGCTCGCAAGTGGGGCTACGAGGTCAAGGGCGTGCCCGACGGCGAGGCCGTCATCGTGGCTTTCTCCGGGAACTTCCACGGGCGCACCACCACGATCATCAGCTTCTCCACCGACGAGGACGCCAGGGCCTCGTTCGGGCCGTACACGACGGGATTTACCGTGGTGCCCTACGGCGACCTGGACGCGCTGGCGGCGGCGGTGGACGACCGTGTGGTCGCCGTCCTGGTCGAGCCGGTCCAGGGCGAGGCCGGGGTGCTGGTGCCGCCGGCCGGGTTCCTGGCCGGCGTTCGCGAGATCTGCTCCGCGCACGGCGCGCTGATGATCGCCGATGAGATCCAGTCCGGGCTCGGCCGGACCGGCACCACGTTCGCATGCGAGCACGAGAACGTGGTGCCGGACATGTACGTGCTCGGCAAGGCGCTCGGCGGCGGGATCATCCCGGTGTCCGCCGTGGTGTCCTCGGCCGAGATCCTGGGCGTGTTCCAGCCCGGCCAGCACGGCTCCACGTTCGGCGGCAACCCGATGGCCTGCGCGATCGGGCGCGAGGTGATCGCGATGCTGGCGACGGGCGAGTTCCAGGAGCGCTCGGCCAAGCTCGGGGCGCACATGCACGACCGGCTGGCGGCGCTGCCGCAGAGCCGGGTGCGCGACGTGCGCGGCCGCGGGCTGTGGGCGGGCATCGAGTTCGCGTCGCTGCCGGGACGCCGGGCCTGCGAGCTGCTCGCCGAGCGCGGCATCCTGGCCAAGGACACCCACGGCTCGACGATCAGGCTGGCCCCGCCGCTGGTCATCGAGGAGGAGGACCTGGACTTGGCCCTCGACCGCGTCGAGGAGATCGCCCGCTGACCTGATCGCGGCGGATCCGCCCGGAGCACAGCTGATCGGCCCGGACGCCGGACTTAAATCCGTTTGCGGACCTTGCTACCAGCGGTAGCATAATTTGGTGAGCCCAGCGGAGCGCAAGAGCGACGAGGCCGCCGGCGCGCTGAGCGCGCTCGAGGAGGCCCTGCGGCAGGCGCTGGCCGCCGCGCCGCGCGACCAGGTGGTGAAGTGCGTCACGACCGCGCTTCCGGCCGAGGTCTTTCTCGACCGGGGCGGCAGGCTGCACGAGAGCAAGGTGCGGAAGGTGAGCGTGTCCATGCCCGAGGAACTGGCCGACGCCGTGCGCGCCCGGACCGGCGCCGGCGGATTCAGCCGCTACGTGACCGAGGCGGTGAGCCGCGAGATCAGGCACGATCTTCTCGGAGAACTCCTCGACGAGTTCGAGGCCGAATACGGCCCGATTCCCGAGGAGCTCATCGAGCAGGCGAGGCGCGAGTGGCCGGACTACGAGGAGAGCTAGGCGGCACCCTGGTCCTTGATGCCGAGGGCCTGGTCAAGCTGGCCGAGCAGCACCCGACCGTCTACGCCCGGGTCAGGGCCGCTTACGACCGGGACGGCAGTGTCGTCACCGCCGCGTCGACCCTGGCCGAGGTGCTGCGCGGCGGGCCCGCGGACGTTCGGATGCACCGTGCCCTCGGCAGGATGACGGTGGTCCCGATCGACGAGCCGCAGGGGCGGGCGGCCGGGGAACTGCTCGGCCGGACCGGGCTGTCGGGCCACCGGTGCGCGCTCGACGCGCTGCTCGCCGTGATCGCGCTCGACCAGCCCCGGCCGGTCGTGCTGCTCACCAGCGACCCGCGCGACCTGGCCCGCCTGACCGAGGAACCCGGGCGGCCGCGGGCGGAGCGGGTCAGGGTCGTGCGCGTCTAGCAGGCCCGCCGAGACGCCCGGGCGGCCGGCGCCTGGTGGCCGCGGGCGCCGGGCGAATATCGTTCGGCATGTGACGATCCTGGCCAGCGCGCTCGACACCCGGGGTGCGCAGTACGCGGCGCGGCGCGCGGCGATGCTGGCCCGGCTGGCCGAACTGGACGCGGAGCACGCCAGGGCGCTGGCCGGCGGCGGGCCCAAGTACGTCGAGCGGCACCGGGCCCGGGGCAAGCTCCTGGCCCGCGAGCGGATCGAACTGCTCGTCGATCCCGACTCGCCGTTCCTCGAGCTCTCGCCGCTGGCGGGCTACGGGACCGGCTTCCCGGTCGGGGGCAGCGTGGTGACCGGCGTCGGCGTGGTCAGCGACACCGAGTGCGTGCTGATCGCCAGCGACCCGACCGTCCGCGGCGGGTCGACCAACCCCTGGACGCTGCGTAAGGTGCTGCGGGCTTCCGACATCGCGCTGCGGAACCGGCTGCCGCTGATCAATCTGGTGGAATCGGGCGGCGCCGACCTGCCCACCCAGAAGGAGATCTTCATCCCGGGCGGCCAGATCTTCCGCGACCTGACCCGGATGTCGGCGGCCGGCATCCCCACCATCGCCCTGGTCTTCGGCAGCTCCACGGCGGGCGGCGCCTACCTGCCCGGGATGAGCGACTACGTGGTGATGGTGCAGGACCGGGCCAAGGTGTTCCTGGGCGGGCCGCCGCTGGTGAAGATGGCCACCGGGGAGGAGTCCGACGACGAGTCGCTGGGCGGCGCCGCCATGCACGCGCGCCAGTCCGGGCTGGCCGACTTCCTGGCCGCCGACGAGCATGACGCGCTGCGGATCGGCCGGTCCATCGTGGCCAGGCTGAACTGGCCCAGGGACGGCGCGGGGCGGTCCGGCCCGCCCGCTCGCGGCCCCCGCTACAGCGAGGACGACCTGCTGGGCGTGGTGCCCGAGGACCTGAAGGTGCCGTTCGACCCGCGCGAGGTCATCGCCCGGATCGTCGACGGGTCGGACTTCGACGAGTTCAAGCCGCTGTACGGCAGCAGCCTGGTCACCGGCTGGGCGGCGCTGCACGGGCATCCGCTCGGCATCCTGGCCAACGCGCGCGGCGTGCTGTTCAGCGAGGAGTCCCAGAAGGCGGCTCAGTTCATCCAGCTGGCCAACCAGGTCGGCGTGCCGCTGCTGTTCCTGCAGAACACCACCGGCTACATGGTGGGCAGCCGCTACGAGCAGGCCGGGATCATCAAGCACGGGGCGATGATGATCAACGCGGTGTCGAACAGCCAGGTGCCGCACCTGACCGTGGTCATGGGCGCGTCCTACGGCGCGGGCAACTACGGGATGTGCGGCCGCGCCTACGACCCGCGGTTCCTGTTCAGCTGGCCCAGCGCGAAGTCCGCGGTCATGGGCCCGGCGCAGCTGGCCGGGGTGCTGTCGATCGTCGGCCGCCAGGCGGCGGCCGCGCGCGGCGAGCCCTACGACGAGGCGGCGGACCAGGCCATGCGGACCGCGGTGGAGGAGCAGATCGAGGCCGAATCGCTGCCGTTCTTCCTGTCCGGCCGGATCTACGACGACGGGGTGATCGACCCGCGCGACACCCGCACGGTGCTGGGCCTGTGCCTGTCCGCCGTGGAGAGCCGCCCGCCGGCCCGGCCGGCGGCCTACGGGGTGTTCCGGCCGTGATCACCAAGGTGCTGGCCGCCAACAGGGGCGAGATCGCCCGGCGGATCTTCCGGACCTGCCGCGAGGCGGGGATCGGCTCCGTCGCGGTGTTCTCCGATCCCGACGCCGGGGCCCCGCACGCCGCGGAGGCGGATGCCGCGGTCCGGCTGCCGGGTTCCAGCCCGGCCGAGACCTACCTGAACGGGCCGGCCATCGTGGCCGCCGCACTGGCGGCCGGGGCCGACGCGGTGCATCCGGGGTACGGCTTCCTGTCCGAGGACGCCGGGTTCGCCCGGGCGGTCGAGGCGGCCGGCCTGACCTGGATCGGCCCGCCCGCCGACGCGATCGAGGCCATGGGCTCCAAGATCAACTCCAAGAAGCTGGCCGCCGAGGCCGGCGTCCCGGTGCTGCCCGAGCTGACCCCGGAAGAGATCACGGACTACCCGGTGCTGGTCAAGGCGTCGGCCGGCGGGGGCGGCCGGGGCATGCGGGTGGTGCGAGGCCCCGGCGGGCTGGCGGACGCGGTGGAGTCAGCCCGGCGCGAGGCCGAGTCCGCCTTCGGCGACGGCACGGTGTTCTGCGAGCCGCTGCTGTCCGGTGCCCGGCACGTCGAGGTCCAGGTGCTGGCCGACTGCCACGGGACGATCTGGGCTTTGACCGAGCGGGACTGCTCGGTGCAGCGGCGGTACCAGAAGGTGATCGAGGAGACACCGTCACCGGCGGTCGGCCCGTCGCTGCGGCAGCGGCTGCAGGCCGCCGCGCAGGCGGTCACCGCCGCGGTCGGGTACCGGGGCGCCGGCACCGCCGAGTTCCTGGTCGCCGGCGACGGGCGGTTCTTCTTCCTCGAGTTCAACACCAGGCTCCAGGTCGAGCACCCGGTCACGGAGTGCCTGCACGGCCTGGACCTGGTCGCGCTGCAACTCGAC
>JASHUI010000281.1:0-3467 GCA_030040095.1 Streptosporangiaceae bacterium
CGGCCGACGACGACCGTTACCGCGCCCTTAGCCCCGTCAGCCCCGTAGGCGCCGTTAGCGCTCTCAGCCCCGTCGGCCCCGGTCCCGTCAGCCCCCTAGGCCCCGTTAGCGCCGTCGGCGCTGGGGGGCCTGACGCGCCGGTCGCATGAGCCGCAGTAGCCGCGCCGACCACACTAGCCGCGCCGGTCGCATGAGCCGCATTAGCCGCGCCGGCCGCAGTCGCCGCCGGAACCTGGTCGGGACCGGCCAGGCCGGGCCACGGCTATAGCGGGGGCCCGGGAAGGGCCAGGGGCGCCTCGAGGCCCGCTCCGGCCCTTCCCGGTTAACCCGCCGACCACGACCACCCAAGCGAAGACCACCCCACCCCGCCGGGCGGCCTGACCGAGCGCCCCGTGCGCCCCGGGCGCGTCTTGTCGTACGCTGCCGCCATGCGGGTCGCGCTTTGCCAGCTTCCGGTCAGTTCCGATCCAGCCATCAACCTCGCCCGGGTGCGCACCGCGGTGGCCGACGCCGCAGCCGACGGAGCCCAGCTGGCCGTGTTCCCGGAGGGGATGCAGGCCAGGTTCGGGACTGACCTTCTCGCTGCCGCTGAAGCGAGAGACGGTGCGTTCTGTCATGATCTTTCGATCATCGCGCGGGAACACGGTGTCGCCGTGGTAACCGGAATCTTCGAGCCGGGACCCGGAGGACGCGTCTACAACACCGCGGTCGCCTTCGACGGGCAGGGACACCAGGCCGCGGCCTACCGGAAGATCCACCTGTTCGACGCGCTGGGCCAGCGGGAGTCCGATCAGGTCGCCGCGGGCGAGGAGCCGACCGTCGTCGAGCTGGGCGGCCTGCGCGTCGGCGTGCTGATCTGCTACGACATCAGGTTCCCCGAGCACGCGCGCGCGCTGGTCGCGCGGGGGGCGGACCTGATCGTGGTCCTGGCCGGCTGGGCCGCCGGGCTGTTCAAGGAGGAGCAGTGGGTCACGCTGCTGCGCGCCCGGGCCATCGAGAACACCGTGTGGGTGGCCGCGGCCGACCAGGTTCCGGACCCGGCCGAGCCCGCCACTCAGGCGCCCACCGGCGTCGGTCGCAGCATGCTGATCGACCCGCTCGGCACGGTCCGGCTGGACCAGGGGTCGCGGCCGGGGGTCGGCGTCGGGGAGGTGGATCCCAAGCTGACCGCCGAGGTCAGGACGATTCTGCCGGTGCTCGAGCACCGCCGGCCGGATCTGTTCGGCTAGCCGCGACCGTGTGCGCTAAACGTCGCGATAACAGCATTTAGCGCACACACTCCGGGCTGGCGCCCGGCTCAGGGGCGTTCGCGGGCCGGTTGCGGCGGGAGCCGCGGGCCGGTTGCGGCGGTTGCGGGGGGAGCCGGGGCCGGTTTGCAGCGGGAGCAGCGGGGCCAACTGCGGCGCGAGCCACGACCGTGTGCGCTAAACGTCGCGATAACAGCATTTAGCGCACACACTCCGGGCTGGCGCCCGGCTCAGATACGGTCGCGGGGCGGTTGCCGGGGAGCTGCGGGGGTCACGCGGGCTGGTCGTCTTGCCTGGCGTCCGGGTCGGGGCGGGACGCGGTCTGCCGGTGGCGGCGCACGGCCCACACGACCAGGGCGGAGACCACGATCGCGGCGACGGCGATGGCCAGGCCGGCGCCGACCCGCCTCTCGATGGCGGCATAGGCCGAGCCCGCCGCGTACCCGAGCAGGCAGTAGCCCACGCCCCAGACGAGCGCGCCGACCACATCGTAGAAGAGGAACGTCCGGAACGGCATCCGGGCGGCTCCGGCGGCGGCTGGCATGACCGCGCGCACGAACGCGATGAACCGGCCGAGCAGGACGGCCGGGCCGCCCCGGTCCCTGAGCACGGACCGGGCCTGTTGCAGCCCGCGGGGCATCCGGCGCAGGGGGCGCGCGGCGAACAGGCGGTCGCCCATCCGCCGGCCGATCTCGTAGCCCACGACCGGGCCGGCCACCGCCGAGACGACCACCACCGCCGCCAGCGTGGCCAGCGACAGGTGGCCGCGGCTGGCCAGCACGCCGCCGATCACCACGGCGGTCTCGCCGGGCAGCACGAAGCCAAGAAACACCGCGGTCTCGCCGAAGACGAGCGCGGCGATCACGATCAGGGCGACCCAGCCGCTGAGGTGATCCAGCCCGGCAACGATCGAACCCACCGGCCGCCCTTTCTCGCGCCAACGGCCCGGCTTCCGCCGCAGCCCGGCAAGCCGGCCGTCGTCTAGCGGAAACGTGGTCGTACCGGGCCGTGTTCTAGTAGATAGGAAACCACGCACTAGCTTGGGCCCCGAGAGGGGATGGTGATGCCCCCCATGACGCAACCGACCTCAGCGACCTTCAGCGGCGGCTTCATGCGCCATCAGGGCACCTTCATGGGGCAGATCACGGGAGATGGATCAAGCGGGTACCTGGCCGAGCCGGGGCGCTACCAGCTCTACGCCTCGCTGGCCTGCCCTTGGTCGCAGCGGGCGCTGATCGTCCGCAGCCTGCTCGGGCTGGACCGCGTCATCGGCCTCAGCCTGACCGACCCGATCTCGGGCGAGCGCGGCTGGCGGTTCCCCGACCGGCAGGGCGGCCGGGACCCGGTCACCGGCGCGCAGTTCCTGTCCGAGCTCTACCTGGTCACCGACCCCGGATACCAGGGCAAGTGCACGCTGCCACTGCTGTGGGACGTCCAGACGCAGCGGATCGTCAACAACGACGTGCCGCAGATCACGATCATGTTCGAGACCGAGTTCACCGGCTACCACCGGCCCGGCGCTCCCGACCTCTACCCGGCCGCGCTGCGCCGGGACATCGACGCGATCGCCACCCTCATCCACCACGCGGTGAACATCGGCGTGTACAAGGCCGGGCTGGCCACCAGCCAGGCGGCCTACGAGGAGGCGTTCGACGCGCTGTTCGCAACGATGGACGCGCTCGACGAGCGGCTGGCCCGGCGCCGGTTCCTGCTGGGCAGCCAGCTGTGTGAGGCGGACGTCCGGCTGTTCCCGACACTGGCCAGGTTCGACGCGGTCTATTACCTGCTGTTCAAGTGCAATCTGCACCGGCTGATCGACTACCAGCACCTGTGGGGCTATGCGCGCGATCTTTACCAGAGGCCGGGCTTCGGCGAGACCACCGACTTCGATCAGATCAAGCGCCACTACTATCAGACCCAGAGCTGGGTCAACCCGTCGCGGATCGTGCCCAAGGGACCGTTCGTCAACTGGCTCGAGCCGCACGGCAGGGACCGCCTCTCCGGTTGACCCGCCGGGGCGCGGCGCCGTCGGCCGAGCCCGATGCAGACCGCCGCCGGGTAGCCTGGTGTGCGGAAATGACAGCAAACCAGCTTCGGAAGAGGGCGATGTCAGCCGTGTCTGCTGAGTCCCCGGAGTCGGCCGCGGACTCGTCCGCGCAACCGGACGGCAGGTCGAGCACCCAGGGGGCGCCGCCCCCCGCCGACGATCACAACGCGGCG
>JASHUI010000282.1:0-5568 GCA_030040095.1 Streptosporangiaceae bacterium
AAAGTGCGCGACATGACTCAGCCACGGTTGCTCGGCGGCCGGTACGAACTAGACGGCATAGTCGGGCGGGGCGGCATGGCAGAGGTCTTCCGGGCCCGCGACATCCGTCTCGACCGCATCGTCGGCGTCAAGACCCTCCGCAACGACCTTGCCCGGGACCAGACATTCCAGGCTCGCTTCCGCCGCGAGGCACAGTCCGCGGCGTCGCTGAACCACCCGTCGATCGTGGCCGTCTACGACACCGGCGAGGACATGATGGGCGGCACTCCGGTGCCGTACATCGTTATGGAGTTCGTGGACGGGCGGACGCTGCGCGACCTGCTGCGTGACGACCGGCGGCTGCTGCCAGAGCGGGCCGCCGAGATCACCGACGGGATCCTGCGCGCGCTGGACTACAGCCACCGCAACGGCATCGTGCACCGCGACATCAAGCCGGGCAACGTGATGCTGACCAGGACCGGCGAGGTCAAGGTCATGGACTTCGGCATCGCCAGGGCCGTGTCCGACTCACAGATGACCATGACCCAGACTGCCCAGGTCATCGGTACCGCCCAGTACCTGTCACCGGAGCAGGCCAGGGGCGAGCGAGTGGATGCCCGCAGCGACCTGTACTCCACCGGCTGCCTGCTCTACGAGCTGCTGACCGGCCGGCCGCCGTTCACCGGTGACTCCCCGGTCGCGATCGCCTACCAGCACGTCCGGGAGAACCCGATCCCGCCGTCCCGGGTGGATCCGGAGATCCCGCCGTGGGCGGACTCGATCGTGCTCAAGGCGATGGCCAAGGATCCCGGGGACCGGTACCAGTCGGCCGGGGAGATGCGCAACGATATCCAGCGCGCACTGCAGGGCATGCCGGTCGCCGCGCCGACCCGGGCCGACGCCTACCAAGGCACCCGCCGGATGGGGCCGGGCACCCAGATGCCCGGCTCGACGAGCGCGATCCCGCCGTATGACTACGGCCCTCCGGACGAGCCGCAGCGCCGTGGCGGCCGCAGGAAGTGGCCGTGGGTGATCGCCGCTCTGGTCGCCGTGCTCCTGATCGCGGGCCTGGTCTATGTCGTCAAGTACGTCTCGGGCAGCGGCGGCAGCTACGCGGTCCCCGACGTCGTGGGCCTGCCCGTGGCCACGGCCGAGAAGGAGATCGCCAACGCGCACCTGGTCTCCGCGGTGGTACCCAAGGCGTCCAGCTCGGTGCCCAAGAACGACGTGATCAGTACCAGCCCGGCCAACGGGACCAACGTGCCGAAGGGCAGCACGGTCAAGCTGTACGTGTCCACCGGCGCGGCGATGGTCAAGGTCCCGCACGTGGCGGGGGACAGCGCGAGCCAGGCGCAGAGCATCCTGCAGAACGCGGGCTTCACGGTCTTCCAGAAACAGCTGCCCAACTCCTCGGCCCCGCTCAACCAGGTGGTGCGCCAAAACCCGCCCGGGGGCGCACTCGAGCCCACCGGCACCCAGGTCACGATCTACGTCTCGGGCGGCGGGACCGCGGTGCCCGGCGTCGTCGGCCAGAGTCAGCAAGCGGCCACTCAGGAGCTGGAGAACGACGGGTTCAGCGTGGACCCGATTACCCAGGGCGGCCCCGGCGCGAGCGGCTTCCCACCGGGAACGGTGTGGAAGACGAGCCCGTCGGCGGGGACGGTGCTGGCGCCGAACTCGACCGTGGACATCTTCATCGTGCCGCAGCAGACCTCGCCGCCGACCACCGCCCCGCCGACCACGTCACCACCGTCCACGTCACCACCGAGCAGCCCGCCGCCGACGGCGTAGAATCCAAGCAGTCAAGCAGGAGAGGGCCGTGCCCAAATCCCGAGTCAGAACAAAGTCGGTCTACACGCCGCCGCAGAGGTCAACCAGGGGCAGGGTCACCGCGCGGTGGCTGGTCCCAGCGATGCTGGGCTGCCTCCTGTTCGGCCTGGCCTGGATCGCGCTGTTCTACATCACCGGGGGCACCACCCCGGTGCAGAGCTTCCTCGGCGACTGGAACCTGGTGGCCGGGTTCGGATTCATCATCATCGGCGTGGGCCTGTCCACCAAGTGGCGTTAGCGCCACCGGCCGCTACCGGGCCATGCCAAGGTGACGAAGGCTGATGTCAGCGTGGCTTCAGCCGAACGCCGAAGCCACGCTCGCGATCACCTGGTGATCGCGCACCACCACGGCCAGGATCAGCAGTCCCACGACGGCCACGGTCGTGCCCCCCTGGATTAGCGCCCGGTTGGCCCGCGGGGCGTAGGCGTAGGCGGCGGTCAGGAGCCCGCCGGCCACCAGCCCGCCCAGATGGGCCTGCCAGGCGATGTTCGGCACGATGAAGCCGATGACCAGGTTGAGCACCACCACGGTGACGATCCACCTGCTGTCAAGCCGCAGCCGCCTGGCCACCACGAACCAGGCACCGAACAGGCCGAAGATGGCGCCGGAGGCGCCGAGCGCCAGCTCGTAAGGGACAAGCAGGTACAGGGCCACCGAGCCGCCGAGCGCACTGACCAGGTACACGGTGAGGTAGCGCAGGTGGCCGAGCAGCCGCTCCAGCGCCGGGCCCACCAGGATCAGCGCCCACATATTGAAGATGATGTCCAGCGGCCCGAGGCCGCCGCCGGGCGGCGCGAAGAACGCGGACGTTATGAGGCGGTACCACTGGCCCTCGGCCACGCCCTGCAACGGCCCTCCGTTGCTGAACCGGCCGAGGCCGATCATGCCGGCGTCGTAGCCGATGCTCGGGCGAGCCAGTTCGGCCAGGTACAACACGACGTTGAGGCCGACCAGCACCCAGGTCACCACCGCGCCGGACACCGCCCGGCCGCCGAATACGGCGGTGGCCGAGCGGGTGCCGCGGTTTCCCGCCCGCACGCAGTCCACGCACTGCTGGCCCACGGCCGCGGAGCGCAAACAGTCCGGGCAGGCGTGCCGGCCGCACCGGACGCACGATACGTAGGTCTCCCGGCCCGGGTGCCGGAAGCAGGTGGGGACGCCCGTGGTCGGTTCGGTGCCTGGGCCTGGCGGCGCGGCCACGGTTACCTCGCGGAGTCTCCGGCGCCGTTCTGGCGCTCGACGGTGACCGACTCCAGCACGACGTCCTGCACCGGACGATCGTTGCGGCCGGTCTGTACCTGGCTGATCCGGTCAACGACATCGCTGCCGTCGATGACCTCGCCGAAAATGGTGTGCTTGCCGTTGAGGTGCGGCGTGGGCACCACCGTGATGAAGAACTGGGAACCGTTCGTGCCGGGACCCGCGTTGGCCATGGCCAGCAGGTAGGGCCGGTCGAACCGGAGATCCGGGTGGATCTCGTCGGCGAACTTGTAGCCGGGGCCGCCGGTTCCGGTGCCGAGCGGATCCCCGCCCTGGATCATGAACTGGGGAATCACGCGGTGAAAGATCGTCCCGTCATAAAGCTTCTCCTGAACCTGCTTCCTCGTCCGGGGGTCGGTCCACTCGCGTGACCCCTCGGCGAGATCAACGAAATTCCGCACAGTCTTCGGCGCCTGATCGGGGAAGAGCCGGATGTGCACCGTTCCCTGACTGGTCCGCAGCGTGGCGGTGAGCGTGTTAGTCATGAAGAGATCCTCGCACGACCAGAGTATTGCTCCGGCCCGATTGCTCTGGCCATCCAGGCGGCACGGTTGACGAGCCAACCCAGGGGAAGTGTTCAGGCGGGGAAGACTCGTGGGAGGTTCTAGTGTCCCTTATGACCAGGAAGAATAATGATCGCGGCAGGTACAGCACCGCAAGGCAGCGCGCGGTTGACGCCGCGACGCAGGTGATGCCGATGGCGAAGAACGCCGGGATGATGGCCAGGCAGACCGCGGGAGACGCCGCAGCCTGGGCCGCGCCGCGGGTGCAGGACGCGCGCTCGTGGGCGGCACCGCAGTTGGAGCAGGCGGGCCTCGCGGTCCGCGACAAGATCGCGCCAGCGATCTCCGAGAAGATCGCACCGGCCATCTCGGCCGCGCTTGTCGAGGCCGCGCACCGGCTCGACGACTCCGTGCCTGCCCCGCCGCCGCGGCGCTGGCCGCGGGTGCTGGGCGCGTTCGCGATGATCGCCGCGCTGGGCAGCGCGGTTGCCGCGGTCATCATGCGGCGCCAGCCAGACGCCTCAAGTTTCGGCGCCCAGGATCAACCAACCATGCCGGACCAGGGTGCCGGCGGTTCCGCGCCGGGACGCACTGCCGATGGTGACGAGGAGTCCACGGTCGACGGGCAGATGCCCTCGTCCTGACCGGGCGGGGCGCGCGTCCCGGCACCGGGACCTGCGCCGCCGCGAGATCCGACGGACCGGCCCGCCCCTGCGGCGGGCCGGTCCGTGTCCGCACCCGGCCGCCTCCCCGCCCCGCACCGCCTCCGACCCCGCCGCTCCGTCGCCGCACTACCCAGCACCGCCACCGCCCCCCACCATCACAGGCTCGCTCACTCAGCCGCACCGCCGACCCGCTGGCTTCCGCCTCCCGGTCCGAGCTTCATCGCCCCGTCCCTGGCTTCGACCCGGCCGCCGCGTTCCCGGCCGGCGGGCCCGACCCCCCGGACGCACACCCGGGCGTCCCGGCCCGACCCCCGGACTCACACCCGGGTCCGGTGGCCAATGGTGTGGATGGTCCGTTCTGTGGGTTCTTTCAGCATGGGAGGCCCATCGACGCTATTGGCCTGGCCGCCGTGCGCCCGGCTGACGATCCCATATGGGGAGTTTGTCAGGATAATTCGGTCCTATCGCAGCCCTCGTAGGCCGGGTTCTGGCCGGTCCATATTTCAGACTGCCCGATAACGGTCATAGGTGCTGTCCGAAACCCGGGTCCGGGCCCTTCCGGCGGCCCGGATCGTCCCGCGACCGCGCGCGAGCCGGAGGGCCGGGGGCCGAGGCGAGGCACGGCGGGCTTGGCCGGGGGCTGGCCCCGGGGGTGGGACGGACCGGGGCCGGGACCGGGAGGTGGGGCGGGCCGAGCGCGGGGTTACTCGGGCGTGAGCATCTCCTTGGTGAGGACATGACCGCCGATGCCCCAGCCGCCGTCGATGACCTCGTCGACGAGGACCATGATGTTGGGGCGGGCGCGCTCTCCGTACACGTTCACGTACATGTCCGTGACCTGGTCGATCAGGCTCTTCTTTTGCTCCGTGCTCAGCGTCCCGGCCGGGACCTTGAGGTTGGCGAATGGCATGGCGTCGCCTCCTTGGTGTGATCCGAGGGGCGGAGACTTGCGGAGCAGGGCCAGGGGCCTGGTAGCTCACCCGGTGACACCGGGCAGTCCACCATGCTAGCCGCAGGTCTTCCTCGACGGCCGCGCCGTCCAGGTCGGTCGGTGCGGGGTCCGTCGTCCAGGCCGGCGCGCTGGGCCCGAACGCCCCGTTGCGCGCCAGTTCGGTCCGGGCGTGCCGGTCGGGCAGAATCGCTGTGTGCTGCTGAGCGAGCTTGTCGAAGCGTCGGCCGACGTCGCGGCCACCTCGGCCCGCGGCGCCAAGATCGAGCGGATCGCGGCGCTGCTGAGTCGCGCGCCGTCGGGCGAGGTGCCCGTGGCGGTGGCGTTCCTGTCCGGGGAGCTGCTGCAGGGCCAGATCGGCGTCGGCTATGCGGCGCTCGG
>JASHUI010000283.1:0-10039 GCA_030040095.1 Streptosporangiaceae bacterium
GGCGGCGGCCACGACCGCGAGCACAAAGGCAAACGCGTCCTGCCGGATGAGAGCGGCTGCCTGCGCGTTCTGAATCGAATCAAGGCCGCCGAGCTGGCCGGCCAGCGTGTCGGCATGAACGAGCAATCCGCGCCCGATGGCCTGGCCGTCCGGTTCGGGCGGCGGCCCGAGCCGGGGCGGGCGCGAGGGCGGCGTCATCACGGGCGCTCGGCGGGACAGCTCCCGGCGGAGCCAGGCATGCAGCGCCCAGCCGCGCAGGTCGTCCTCGCGGATCTTGACCGCGAGGCAGGACGGGCTGTACCGGGCGTCGAGTTCCCGCGAATGCCGGACGACCGTGAAGGACTCGTAGCCCGCGGGCACCTGGTCGGGGGTGCGGGCCAGGGCCCGGCCGGCCCGGCGCAGGCGGCTGAGCAGCGACTGGCTCACCGGGTAGTCGTCGGCCTCGACGCCCTCGACCAGGGCGTCCGTGCCGATCCAGGTCACTGTCCTGACCCGCATCCGCCCGAACGCCTGGCGCGAGCCGACCCCGTGCCGGACGGCCTGGCGCACGCCGTCCATTTCGGCCGTGTAGGACCACCCGCCCTCGAATGGCTCGACGCCTTCCGGCCAGCGGATCTCGAATGGCCCCAGGCGGCTGACGTCGCTGACCCTTATCTCAGCCACACCACGCGCACCCCGTTGCCCCGTGCGAAAGGCGGATTGGCCGCCGGCCCCGATTTCCGACGGCCAATCCACTCTTGCAACATGCTCTCATCGGCGGCAGTTCCGCCGGAATGCCAGAGCTGTCTGCTGTTTCGGTCACATATGCCCGTACGACAATGTCGCCCCGAATGTCCTCCCGCGTGTCCGCCAGGCACCGGATGGGCGATGATGGGCCTCCGAGAGCCAGTCTGGGCTGGTCTGGGCTCACCGAGGAGGAAGTCCAGAACGGCCGGCGGCGGATTCGGCCCGCCGCGAGGGGGTGCGCCCGTGCGGACCGGACGGGAATGACCGGCGGCGTAGCGTCGGGTCGCCGGTCGCCGGTGTCCGGGCGGCGGCCCGCTAGGTCCCGGCCCGCAGATCGCAGCTTCCCCAACTGGGGCTTTTAGTGTGAATGTTCACGCCGTGGTCGTTGTTTGAGCATGGACGGTCCGTCCATGCTGTTGGCCTGGCCCTGCCCGGCTCGGGAATATGGCGATGAGGTGACCGGTTGAAGGTAATATGACCGAAATCGAGAAGGTGGTCCGGCCGGGTTTCGGCCAGCCGCCGGGTTCCGGACCGGCGGACCTGGCCGAGCTGAGCGTCCGTATTCCGGGTGCGATGTCCGTAAATCGGGGCCAGCCGGGGCCGGCCCGGGGTCTGCCCCGGGGCCAAGCCGGAGCTGGTGATCGCAACCACTGGGGTTCATGTTTCGGTCATGACGGGTTCATAATGGGCTGAGGTTTCCTTGGCGGGTGAGGTAGCTGAGGCTGATGGTCAGCGTGTCGGCAGGACGACGGGGGCGGTCCCGGCCGCGGATCGGTCTGGCGCTGGGCGCCGGCGGGGTCCTGGGTGCCGCCTGGGCGACCGGTGCGCTCGCCGCGCTGCAGCGGCGGGTGCCGGTGCCGGTGGGGCAGTTCGACGTGATCGTCGGGACCAGCGCGGGCAGCGTGCTGGCTGCCGCGCTGCGCTGCGGCCTGACCGTGGACGACATCGTGTCCTACCAGCGGGAGGGGCCCTCCGGGCCGCTGCGCGCGCTGGGTTCCCCCGATCTTGGCTATGGCGCGCTGCCGCCCTGGCCCCGGCTGGCGGTCGGGTCGCCTCGGCTGCTGCTGTCGGGGTTGCTGTCCCCGCACCGGGTGCATCCGTGGGTGCTCGCCAGCGCCTGCCTGCCGCAGGGGCGGGCCGATCACGCCCCGCTGCGGGAGATGGTGCGCGACATGGCGCTGCTGGGCGACCAGCAGCATAAGGCGGGCTGGATCGGCAGGCTGGCCAGCTCGATGGCCGCCCGCAGGAACGCCCCGGCGGGCGACGGCGCCGGCCTGACCGGCGACTGGGCCCACGACGGGCGGACCTGGATCGTGGCCGTCGACTATGACCTGGGCAGCCGGGTCGCGTTCGGGCGTGCTGACGCGCCGCTTGCCTCGCTGCCGGACGCGGTGGCCGCGTCCTGCTCGGTCCCCGGCTGGTTCCGGCCCACGGTGATCGAGGACCGCCGCTATATCGACGGCGGAGTCCGGTCCACGGCGTCGGCGGACCTGCTGGCCGGGCTCGGCCTGGACGAGGTGTACGTGCTGGCGCCGATGGCGAGCCTGGTCACCGCGCCCCCGCGCACCACGCTGGAGCGGGCCGAACGCCTGCTCCGCAAGACCATGACCGCGGGGCTGACCCGCGAGATCGGCCTGCTCAGTTCCGAGGGCGTCAAGGTGACGCTGATCACTCCGGGGCCCGAGGACCTGGACGCGATGGGCAGCAACATGATGGACCCAGCCCGGCGCCGGAGCGTGTTCGAGACCTCGCTGCGCACATCGGCCGAGTTCTTCGCCGCACGCGCGACCTAACCGCGCGAGCGGTCACCGCCAGGCGATCGAGAGCTCGGCGAGCAGGGACTTGAGGGCCTGGGCGGCGACGCGGAACCCGTCGGGCCCGCTGAAGCCGCCGTGGCGGCCGGCCAGCGCCAGGTGCGGCTCGAGCGAGACGTAGCCCTCGAAGCCAGAGTCCCGCAGCGCGGCCAGCGTCTCGCGGACCTGGCCGTCGCCCTGCCCGGCCGGCACCACCTCGCCCGTCGCGGCCAGCGCGTCCTTGAGCTGCAGGTAGACCAGGTACGGCCGGAGCAACGGGTACGCCTCGTCCTGCGGCCGGACCCCGCACTGCACGAAGTTCGCCGCGTCGAAGGTGGCCCGCAGCGCGGGCGATCCCACCGCCGCGATCAGGTCGGCGCACCGTTCCGGCCGGTCGCCGTAGATCTCCTTCTCGTTCTCGTGCGCGAGGACCAGGCCGCGCTCCTCGGCGATCGACGCGAGCGCGCGCATGCGGTCGATGACCTGCGCGCGATGCCGGCCGGGCGGCTCTTCCTTTTTCAGAAAGAACGAGAAGACTCGCACGATCCTGGTCCCGAAAAGGTCCGCCACGTCGGCGATCCGGCGCATCCGGGCCAGCTCGGGACCGAGCGGCGCCTCGACAGGGATCTTGCCGATCGGGGAGCCGATGGCCGAGACCTGGACTCCCGCGTCGTCCAGCGCCCGGCGGAACCGGGCCAGCTCGGCGTCGCCGAGGTCGGCCACGCTGGTGGACCAGGCGCTGCGCAGCTCGAGATGGGAGATGGACTCGGCGGCCAGCACGGCCAGTTGCTCGCCCGGGTCGGGCGAGATCTCGTCGGCGAACCCGCTCAGGATGAACGTCACGGCGCGGTGCCCTCGGCCGGGCGGGCCGGGATGGTGATGGTCCGCGCCTCGCGCGCCGACTCGTAGACCGCGCAGACGACCTGGAGCGTGGCCCGCGCGCTCTCGGCGGTGACGGCCGGCCGGCGCCCCTCGTCGATCGCGGCCAGCAGGTCGGCCATCTGGGCGGCGTGACTGGCCGGGTCTATCGCCGCGGCGTTGGCCGCCGCGGCCGGCGCGACGGTGTCGGCCGCCGGACTCGGGTCGACCGGTCGCCCGTTCCTCAGCGCACAGCGGATGATCCGGCCGTCCTCGATGACGAGGGACCCGCTCGTTCCATAGATTTCAAGACGTTGGGCGGATCCTGGGAAGATCGCGGTGCTGGAGACGAGGTACCCGACGGCGCCCGAGGCGAACGTGACGATCGCGGCCGCGACGTCCTCGACCTCGATCTGGTGGGCGCGGGTCGCGCACACCGCCGTGACCTCGGTCACCGGCCCCATGGCCCACAGCAGCAGGTCGACGTAGTGCACGCCCTGGTTCATCAGCGAGCCGCCGTCCAGGTCGCAGGTGCCGCGCCAGCCCGCGCTGTCGTAGTAGCCCTGAGTGCGGTACCACTTCGTGCTGGCCTCGCCGAGCACGAGCTCGCCGAGCGCGCCGTCGTCGAGCAGGCGGCGCATCTCGATCAGCCCCGGATCGAAGCGGTGCTGCGAGATCACGGTGATCGCGACGCCGGCCGCGTTGGCCGCGCGGATCAGCCGGTCGGCCGCGTCCAGGGTGACGTCGATGGGTTTCTCGACGACGAGGTGCTTGCCCGCCTGGGCGGCCCGGACGCCGACCTGCGCGTGCAGGCCGGTCGGCACGCACACCGAGACCACATGTATGTCCGGCCGGGCGAGCATCGCCTCCAGGGTTGGTTCCGCGCGGCAGCCGTGCTGGCCGGCCAGGGCCTGGGCCCGGTCCGGGTGCACGTCGGTGACCGCAACCAGCCTGGCGCCCGGCAGCATGGCGATGGCGTCGGCGTGCGTCGCCCCGATGACCCCCGCCCCGACGATCCCGAACCCGTAACTCGCCGTGTTCCCTGGTTCGCTCGCCTCCGGCCCGCTCACGGGCCAATTCTGCCCGCGGCTACCGGGGGATGAGGCCACTTCAGCAGGCGGTAGGTTGCGTGCATGCCAGATCGGGCGGCGGACGACACCGCGGACATCTATACCGACGGCGCGTGCAGCGGCAACCCCGGCCCCGGCGGCTGGGGCGCGGTGCTCTACTACCGCGGCCACGAGAAGGAGCTGTACGGCGGCGATCCGGGACCCACCACCAACAACCGCATGGAGCTGACGGCCGCGATCCAGGCGCTCGAGAGCCTGACCCGGCCCGTCCCGGTCCGGCTGCACACCGACAGCACCTACCTGCGCAACGGCGTCAGCGCCTGGCTGCCCCGGTGGAAGCAGAACGGCTGGAAGACGGCCGACAAGAAGCCGGTCAAGAACGCCGATCTCTGGCAGCGGCTCGAGACCGCGATGGAGCACTACGACATCGACTGGCGCTGGGTCAAGGGCCACGCCGGGAACGCGGGCAACGAGCGCGCCGACGCGCTCGCGAACCGCGGCATGGCCGAGGCGATCTCTGGCGCGCGCCAGCGGTAGCGCGGTCCGCGGCCACCGGCGTCGGCGCCTCCTCGCGCCCCAGAACGAGGGAGATGCTCGTTTGATGGACTGGGTGGCCTGGCACGAGGAGTACGACGACCCCGCTTCCTCGCTGACCGCCCGCCTGCGGGTCGTCCGGTCGCACCTGAGCCAGGCCGTCGGCGCGGCGCCCGCCGGACCGGTAACACTGGTCAGCCTCTGCGCCGGACAGGGCCGCGATGTCATCGCGGCCCTGTCCGGTCACCCGCGCCGTCACGACGTGCGTGCGGTCCTTGTCGAGTCCGATCCCCGCAATGCCGCGGTCGCCCGCCGGTCGGCCGCACAGGCGGGGCCGCTCAACCTGGAGGTCCGCGAGGCGGACGCGGGCGCGGTGGCCAGCTTCGCCGACGCGCTCCCAGCCGATGTGCTCCTGCTGTGCGGCATCTTCGGCAACGTCAGCGATCACGACATCCGGCACACCGTCGAAGCGGCGCCGGCCCTGTGCCGTCCGGGCGCCACCGTGATCTGGACCCGGCACCGCCGCCCGCCGGACCTGACACCGAGGATCCGGACCTGGTTCGCGGGCGCCGGCTTCGAAGAGATCGCCTTCGACGCCCTCGGGAACGAGGCCCTGAACGGCGTCGGAGTGAACCGTCTCGTCCGTCCCCGCGCGGCCACGCCGCCGGAAGGCCGGCTCTTCACCTTCGGCTCGGCCTGAGTCGGCAAGTCTTCGAAGCTTCCCTGGCTGAGCCAATTGGATTTGCTGATCTGTACAGTAAACCCGCGCATACTTACAGATTGGCTCTAGTTGAGCCCCATGGCAGAACCTGATGACGAAGGAGGCTAGCCGACCCAAAAGTCCTGAAGGTCCCAATTGGCTGGAGAACGGAGACCGGACGGTGTCGGAAGTCTTGAAAGGCAAGCTTGGAGCGATCACTCGTGCACGGTTGCCGCGCGGAGCACCGTCATGGTCGCAGATCGAGAACATGACCATGAACGAGGTTCGGGCAGCCGCCCGGGCAAACCAGCCTGGATTCACGACGATCTTGAAGCTCCTCGCTGACAGCAGGTTCGACAAGAGATGACGGCACTCACCGCGGCCGCCGCTTTCGGCCGTGAGCTTCACCGGCGTCATGTCCTGTTCGAGCTGCACATCGTGCGCGACGAGGCGTTAATGCTCTCCGTTGCCCTCCCGGGCGAGCGCTGGGAGATCGAGTTCTTCGACGACGGGCGCATAGAAGTCGAGCGGTTCGTCAGCCGGGGCGTAGGCGAGGCCCCGGACGCGCTGACACAGCTGCTGGCCTGGTTCGACGAGTAAGCCCGCGGCCGGCCGGGTCAGCTCCGGCCGGCCGCCCGTCGTGGCTGGACGTCGAACCCCAGGTCTCCGAGCACCTTGACCGCGCCGCTCTTTCCGCCCTCGAAGTCACCGGAGGCCAGCCGCTGGCCCGTGGCGATCTCGTAGGCCGTGCCCAGGATCGCCTTCGGCGGGTACTTGCGCTCGTCCCAGACCAGGTCATAAGTCGTAGTGGGGGCGAAACCGTGCTCAGAGAAGAACTCCTTCGGCCCGAGCCGGTCGTAGTCCTGTATCGCCCGCAACACGTCATCGCGGGTCACCTGGTCCCACACCACCATGCGTTCAGCCTCCTTGGCCGTTGTCCTGGCCGGTGTCGCCTGCCCGGCCGGGGTCCCAGCCGACGACGGCGCTGCTCCAGGCAAGCCTGGCCGCCGGCGGCCCGGTCCCACATCGTTTGATCAGCTATCCGTTAGTATCCCGCTCCCGTCTCGCGGCACCCCGCGCCAGCGGCCGGGAGCGCTGGCCAGCTCGCGAAGTGTGTTCGGTAAGTGCTGTTGGGACAGCAGTTAGCGCACACGCTCCCGGCTGCGCGCTGCTGGCGCCACCGCGGCCTGGTCCGCCCGGTCTCGCGGTTCCCCGCGCTAGCGGCCGGGACGGCCGCTACACGAACTGCTCTCCGCCGTCGATGTCGTACGTCGCGCCGGTGAGCGCGGTGTTGCTCATGATGTGGACGGCCAGGGCCGCGACGTCCTCGGGCTCCACCACGCGGCCGATCGGGAGCGTGGCCCGCAGCTCTTCGCGGCGTGCGTCGAGCTGGTCTCCGAGCAGCGATGCCGACAGCGGGGTATCAACGAACCCGGCTGCGATGAGGTTGGCCCGGACCGGCGCCAGCTCCAGCGCGAGCGCCGCGGTGAACGGGGGCAGCGCGGCGGTGGCGGCGGAGGCGATCCCCAGGCCGTGGCCGATCCGCCGGCCGCCGGTGCCGCCCATGAACAGCAGCGTGCCCCCGGGCCTCATCTTGCCCGCGGCGCTGCGGGCGACTTCGAGCGCCTGCACCACGTGGTCGCTGAGCGCCTGGCTCACCTGGGCCGAGTCCATCTCGAGCAGGGGCCCGTAGGTCGGGCGGCCGACCGTGATCATGACGTGGTCGATCGGCGCCGGCAGGTCCCGGAAGAACCCCCGCAGGGCAGCGGCATCGGTGGCGTCGAAAGCCGCGGTTTGCCGCGCGCCGACCTCCAGCGCGGCCTGTTCGAGCCGGTCGGGATTCCGGCCGGTGAGGACGACGTCGGCGCCCTCGGTCCGGGCGCGCCGGGCGGTCTCCAGCCCCATGCCCGCGCTGCCCCCGATCAGGACGACAACCTGCCCGGCCAGTTCCGGCTCGTGCCTGGTGGAGACGGACGTTGATGCGCTGGTCATGTGTCCTCCATTCCGCTGTCGGTGCCCTCCCACATAAAGTGCCCCGCCCCGGGCGAGACTCTCCTCCCGCCGCCCTGCGGTTGTCCTGCCCTCCGCGCCCCGGCTTTCCTCCGCGCCGCGCCGCCGCTCGCCTCCCCGCTGGCCCGACCCGCGGCTTCCTCGCCATCGGCCCGTGGGGCGTGTGCTTACTGCCCGATTGTCTGGTTCAGTTTGACGGAGTGTCCGCTGTATGGCACTGTACGTGGCGAAGCCGTCAACGGGGGATTCATATAGCTTTCGGCCGATACATCCCCTGATATCAGGCAGCGTCGGGCCGCGGGCCTGACCCACATAACACCTGAGAGCCGCCACCATGAGCCTGCGTCACACGTCCATCCGTACCCGGATGTTCCTTCTGGTCTCGGTGCCGCTGCTGGCCCTGATCGGGGTCTATGCCTACGCGGTCGCGGGCCAGTTCGGGACGGCGGTCGGCCTGGCCAACGCGGGCAAGGTCAGCGGCACCACCATCACGCCGGTTTCCGACGCGATGGTGGCGCTGAACACGGAACGCAGCGGCGCGGTCATGTACCTGGTCACCCGGTCGAGCCAGGCCGCCGCCGCCTACCAGCAGGACCAGGCCGCGACCGATCGCCAGTTCCGCACCGTCGACACCATCACGAGGTCCGGGCCGGTCACGGCCAACGCGACCCCGCTGGAGAAGGCGGCTGCGGCCACGTTCCTCGCGGACGGCAAGGGCCCCCTGCAGACGCTGCGCGGCGAGGTGGCTTCCGGCAGCATCGGCCGGACGGCCGCCATCAACGCCTACAGCGCCATCATGGCCGACGGGCTCCGGGTCGGCGAACAGGCCATTCAGCAGACCTACGTGAGCCAGTCCCTGGCCACCACGGCGCGGCAGGAAGTGAACCTCTACGCGGCCGAGATGCTGGTCCTGGAGGAGAACGACATCTACTCCGGCGACGTGACGGCCCGGCAGATGCCTGCCGCCGATCAGAAGGAGTTCGCCCAGCTCGTCGCCGTGCGGCGGTACCTGGTGCAGGACGCCGTGCTGCAGCTTGATCCCGAGGCGAGTGGCCTGCTGCGCCGGGAGGTACCGGCCTCGCTGACCGCGGCCCTGACCAGTCAGGAGAACGCGATCATCGGCGCGCCGTCCATCGGCGCGAAGCCGCCGGTGCCGCTGTCGGTCTGGCAGCCCACCGCGGCGGCCTACGCCGGCCGTCTCGAGGTCGTGCTGACCAAGAGCCCGGCCTCGATCGAGTCGCAGGTGATCTCCTCGGCTCGCAGCGCCCTGACGACCTTGATCGTGGCGGCGAGCGTCGGCCTGCTCGCGGTCATCGCGTCGATCGTCTTCTCGCTCCTCATGGGCCGCCGCCTGCTGCGCCGGCTGGACGGGCTGCGCAGGTCGGCCCTGGACCTCGCCAGCGACCGGCTGCCGGACGTCATGGCCAGGCTCCGGGACGGCGAGACGGTGGACGTCGACGCCGAGGCGCCGCCCGCCGAGGCCGGCACGGACGAGATCGACCAGGTGCGCCAGGCGTTCAATACCGTGCACCGGGCCGCCGTGGAGGCGGCCGTGGAGGAGGCGAACCTGCGCGGCGGCCTCAGCAAGGTCTTCCGCAACCTGGCGCGGCGTAACCAGGCGCTGCTGCACCGCCAGCTTGGCCTGCTCGACGGCATGGAGCGACGGGCGGAGGAGCCGGAGCAGCTCGAGGACCTGTTCCGCATCGACCACCTCACGACTCGGATGCGTCGGCACGCCGAGGGCCTGATCGTTCTGTCCGGCGAATCGTCCGGACGTGGCTGGAGCCGGCCGGTGCCGTTCATCGACGTCCTGCGGGCCGCCGTGGCCGAGGTCGAGGACTACACCAGGATCCGGGTCGAGGTCCGCTCCAAGACGGCGCTGGCCGGCCCGGCCGTGGCCGACGTCATTCACCTGCTGGCCGAGCTGATCGAGAACGCGGCGGTGTTCTCGCCGCCGAACACGGTGGTGCGGGTCCAGGGCGAGTTGGTGGGCCGCGGGTTCGCCGTCGAGATCGAGGACCGCGGCCTCGGGATCCCCGAGGAGCAGCTCGAACAGATCAACCGCGACCTGACCGGCGTTCCTGCCTTCGACCTGGCGGGCAGCGACCGGCTGGGGCTGTTCATCACCGGGCGCCTGGCGCACCGGCACGGCATCAAGGTCGCCCTGCGCTCGTCGGTTTACGGCGGCACGACGGCCGTCGTGATCATCCCGATCAGCCTGATAGTCACCGACAGCGAGATCCCGGCGCTCGCGACCGAGGCGCGCGCGCTGCAGCCCGCCGCCGCCGCGGCCGCGCTGAGCAGCGGCAACGGGCACGCGGCCAACGAGCCAGCGGGCAACGAGCCTG
>JASHUI010000284.1:0-6437 GCA_030040095.1 Streptosporangiaceae bacterium
GCGCGCTTTGGCCGCGCACTTGCTGGTAGTAGAGCGGCAGGAGCAACAGCGCTCCGAAGGTGCCGAAGCCGGACAGGAATATCAGCGAGGTCGCGGCCGAGAAGGAGCGCGCCTTGAACAGTCGCAGGTCCACGAGCGGCGGTCGGCGGGTGCGCAGTGCGTGGAACGCGAAGGCGGCGAGCAGGCAGGTACCGGCGGCGAGCGGGACGATGACGATGCTGTGGCCGAAGCCTCCCTTGATCCCGGCCTCGGTGGCCGCGTACAGGATCGCGGCAAGGGCGGGCGAGAGCAGGACCAGGCCGGTGACGTCAAGGTATGCGCCCTTGCGCGGGGTGCTGGGCTTGAGGCCGCGCCAGGCCAGCACGAGGCCGGTGAGGGAGAACGGCACGTTGACCCAGAAGATCCACCGCCACGAGAGGTGGCTGACGATGAGGCCACCCACGACCGGCCCCACGATCGGCCCGAACAGCGTGGGAAGACTGATCAGCGCCATGATCCGGCCGAGCTTGCGCCCGCCGGCCGCCTCGACCAGCAAGTTTTGCAAGATGGGCAGCATGAGACCGCCACCGATGCCCTGCAGCACCCGGAAGGCGATCAGCGCGCCGATGTCCCACGCCAGGCTCGACAGGATCGAGCCGACCATGAACAGCGCCAGCGCTCCTATCCAGACCTGCTTGGCGCCGAAGCGCCCGCTGGCCCACCCCGCGACCGGAACGACCATGCCGAGCGCGAGCACATAGCCACTGATCGTCCACTGGCCGTTCGACACCGATGTGCGCAGGCCACGGGCCAAGACATCGATCGCCACGTTGACGATGGTCGAGTCGAACACGACCATCACCACCCCGACCAGCAAGACCACGGCGAGCTTGATGAACGCCGGGTCCAGCGGTTCGTTGTCGCTCGAACTAGTCACAAGCACCTTCTACATAAGATACAAGGGTGACTCTTAGGCCACGATACCGTAAGACCATAAGAGACACAAGTGATTCTTAAGGAGCACCTATGGCAGCGGAGGCAACCGCGCCCGGTCGGCCCGGGCCAGGACGCAGGCCGGGCCCGGCGACCCGCCGCCGGGGGGCCCAGCTCGAAGCGGCGCTGCTGGACGCCGCCTGGAGCGAGCTGACCGAGGTGGGGTACGGCGCGTTCACGATGGAGGGCGTCGCCTCTCGGGCCAAGACCAGCCGGGCCGTGCTGTACCGACGATGGCCGAACCGTCCCGAGCTCGTGCTCGCGGCCCTCCGGCATCGCACGCAGCTCGCGCCCACTGAGATCCCAGACACCGGAACACTCCGAGGAGATGTCCTGGCGCTGCTACGGTATCTCTCCGCGCGGGGCGGCGAGCTCGCCGGCGTCTTCAGCTTCCTGATCGCCGACTACTTCAACGAGACCGGACTACCCCCAGCGGCCGTCCGGGAACGAGCGCTCGCCGGACAGCCAACCGCCATGCAGGCCATCCTGGACCGCGCCGCCGCGCGCGGCGACATCGACCCCGATCGCCTCAGCCCCCGCATCGCATCGCTCCCCGTCGATCTCGTGCGTCACGACCTCATCATGAACCGCGCCGCCTTGCCCGACCAGAGCTTGATCGAGATCGTCGACGAGCTCTTCTTGCCCCTCCTTCGTGCCGAACCCCCGACGCCACGCCAACGAGCACCACGGCGACGGTGAGCCTGGCCGTCCCCGGCAGCGACCGACCTCAACGGCACTGGAGCCCGGCAAGCGCTGGGCCAGGCTCACAGGCCGGCCGAGCCGTCGATAGCCTCCCGCAGCAGGTCGGCGTGCCCGTTGTGGCGCGCGTACTCCTCCACGAGGTGCTGCCACATCCACCGCACCGAGATGATGTTCTCCCGGAACGTGAACGTGTCGTCCAGGTTCGCGCCCTTCAGCGCGTTATCGACGGCCCGGCACTCGGCCCGGTACCGCTCGAAGTCCTCCTCGGCGCCGGCCGGGTCCGCCTCTTCGAAGTCCGCGTCCGGGGCATCGGAGCGGTAGTACAGGTCGGGTACCTGCTCACCGCGGAAGGTCTGCCTGACCCACCCGCGCTCGGCCTCGCTGAGGTGCCGGACCAGGCCGAGCAGGGAGAGGTTCGACGGCGGCACGGCGCGCTCGGCCAGCCGCGCAGCATCCAGCCCCGCGCATTTGCGCAGCAGAGTGGCCCGGTGCCAGTCGAGCCAGTCGACGAGCATCTCCCGTTCAGGTTCGTTGCGCCGCGCCGGATAATCCTCTGAACGCTCGACACCGGGTGCAATCCAGGTCACGGCGGGCAGCCTATGCCCGGGTTTGTCCCGTACGCCAGCGAGTTTCGCCGGCGCCAGCACGGCTTTGCGCCCTCACAAACCTTGGCGCTGCGCGTCGGGCGCATCGTGCGAGAGGCGCCGCCGGCCGGTCCAGGTGAAGACGATCGCAGTGCCCACCGCGACGGCCGCGCCTGCCAGGTAGAGCTGCTGGTAGGTGGCGTAGCGGATGACGAGGGCGCCCAGGGCTTGGAGGGGAGCTTGCGGGCCGAAGAAAACGAGGGTGACGACTGCGGACACCCGGCCCTGCAAATCCGCCGGGGTGCTGCGCTGCGTCAGGTTCAGCAGGGCAAGGAACAACCAGGGCAGCGCGAACCCGAGCACAACCGAGCCAGCTATGGCTAGCGGAAGCCAGCCGGCAGCGCGCATCGCGTTGCCGAGGGCGAAGTTTGCCATTCCAAGGACCGCCAGCCACCTTTCGCCGGCAGACCGCAGCAGCCGGCCGCTGGCCATACTCGCGACGATCGAACTCGCGCCAAGCCCGGCACTGAATACCCCCAGGAAGCTGGGAGGCTCGCCGACGCCCTGTACGAGGCTGTACTGCGCTGCGACCAGCACCGCGGAGAAGCTCATGACGATCGATGCGGCTGGAAGCAGCCGGCGCAGCTCCGGTGTGCGGCGGACCTGACCGAATCCGGCCAGCAGGTCGGCCCGCCAGTGTCTCGGCTGCGGCACTTGCCTGGGTTCCCGCAGGCGGATCCGGGAGAGCATCAGCGCCGCAATCACGAACGTGACCGCGTCGAAGACACTCACCGTGCCGCCGCCGACCAGGGCGAACAGACCCGCACCGATCAGCGGCGACACAAGTCGGCCGGCCTCCTGGAGCCCGAGGCTCCGCCCGTTCAATTCCTGCCGCAGATCCCGGGACAGCATGACGGCGAAGAGCGCGTTCTCGGCCGGGTCGGAGAGCGTCAAGTGGATGCCATACCAGGTCATCACCCCGAAGATGATCCAGATCGAACCGGGCCCGCTGACGGCAAGAAGCGGCAGGACCAGTGCGGCGGAGACGAGGTTCAGAAGCATAAGGAACCGGCGGCGGCGCACCCGGTCGGCCACCGCTCCGGCCAGCGGTCCGGCCAGGGAAGGAGCGTAGACGCACACCGAGACGAGGGCAGCCTCGCCGCTGCTGCCGGTGAGCGACTTCACCCAGATGCCCGCAGCCAGGGACATGGCGTTGTTGCCGATCACCGACACGGCCAGGCCGGTCAGGTACAGCCGCCCGTTGCGGCGCTGCGCGGCTAAAGTGTCATCGCCGCTTCGGAAGGTAGCCGCCGCGTCCCGATATTCGGAATTCGATTTACTGCGGTTAGTAAATGGCCTGATTCCCCGTTGCGCCATGCGCTGAGTCTGCCAGTTAGTAATTGCTACTGCAATATTGAATTTATCGCAGTAAATACAGCCAGTATTCCGCGGAACACCCGTCGGGCTGGTGACGCAGGGCTGTGATGCGGTTCAGGGTCGGCGTTTCGCATCCGGCCCCAGCCCGGCCTGAGCCCGGGAAACACGCCGGGAACCGATCTTCAATAGGGTGGATGACGCCAGCGCTGCTGCTCTTTCAGCATGGAAGGACCATCGACGTTATTGGCTGGGCCGCGAGACGCCCCGTCGGCGGTGCTATATGAGAAGTTTGCGGGATAAACCGGTGCGATGGCGGGCCAGGCGGCCCGGTTCTGGTCGGTCGCTATGAGATCACAGGGCTGGTATGTGCAGGACGTCCGCCATATATCGGCCAGCAGCCTCAGACGCCCGGTCCGGCGTGCTCCCTTGCTCGCGTGCGTCCATGTAAGCGGCGTACCAGTCCCACCAGTTGTGGGGTCCATGGGACTTCTCGTAAGGATCATGATGCTCTGCCGTTTCGTGCAGCAGCCTGGCTCGGGCGGCGATGTCCATCGTCAGTCCTCCCACTCCCGGCCCGGGAGCCGCGTTTTGATCTCCTGGAGCAGCCACTCGTTGCCGTCAGGATCGCTGAACGAGGCGTAGGTCTGGTAGGAGCGATTTTGCGGGTCACGGCCGGGAACACGACCCCCGGCCAGGTGGAACAACTCGCTGACGTCGGCGCCGCGGCTGGCGAGGTCCGAGCGCGCTGCGTCGATGTCGTCGACGGCCAGGATCAGGCGGTGAACCGAGCCCGGCTCGCCCGTGGTGACGCCTTTCCCGAAGGCGACCGAGCACGCCGAGTGGGGCGGGGTGAGCTGGACAACCCGGAAGGTATCGCTGACGGTGATGTCAGCGTCCAGCCGCCATCCGAGGCTCTGGTAGAAGTTCTTCGCCCGGTCGACATCGGAGACGGGCAACGTCACGACCTCGAGCTTCATGTCAACGGTCCCCACTTCTGGCATCTGCGTCGAGGGGCCGCTGGGCTGCGCGCCGCTCATGTTGACCTCCGTCGGCCGGTAGAGATTTGCAGCGGTCTGTGGCCATCCGGACCGGGAAGACAGGGTCGCATAGGCCTCGCGGGTAAGACCTCCGGGTACTTAGCTGGTGTCCGCGGGAAACACCTCGCCGTCGGCAGCGAACTCGACGTGGTGCCGGAGCAGGAACCCGTGTGCCGCATCTAGGTACATCTTGACCTTGGGCGCGCGGGATCAAACCTGCGAGCCCGCCGACGCGGTCGTGTGGGAGCGGACGGTCGGGCGACCCACGCCCAGAACCTCGGGTAGCGTCCAGTTCGTGTCGAACGCCTTCTTCGAGCCGGCCGGAACGGACAGCTTCGTGGCCACACCGGCCACCGCGGGACCGTGGAGCGCGCAGTCGCAGCACGGCGGCCCGCCGTCCGCGCTTGCCGCGCGGGCCATGGAACTCCACGAGCCCGACCCGGGCCAGCGCCTGGCCCGGGTGGCCGTCGACATCCTGCGGCCCGTCCCGGTCGGCAAGGTCGCCGTCCGGACGCGCATGGTGCGGCCGGGGCGGCGGGTGGCGCTGCTCGAGACCGTCATGGAGGCCGACGGGCAGGACGTCCTGCACGCCCGGGGATGGCGGATCGCCATCCCCGGCGACGCGGTCCCGGCCGTCCCGGCTGTCCCAGCCACCCCCGCCGCCGGGGCGGGCCGGCCGGACCTGCCGCCGATCGCGGAGGAACGGAGCACGCCCCAGATCCTCGGCGGGCATACGGCCGGCTACCTGGAGGCCATCGACTGGCGTTACGTGGCCGGTGTCGGCTTCGAAACCCTGGGCCCGGCCGTCGTCTGGGCCCGGCCGACGATCCCGCTGATCGCCGGCGAGGACATGTCCGCGATGTGCCGGGCGCTGCTGATCGCCGACTCCGGCAGCGGGGTGAGCGCGACGCTCGACGCGCGGCGGTTCCTGTTCATCAACGTGGACCTCGCGGTCGTCCTGACCCGCGACCTGGCCGGCGAGTGGGTGCTGCTCGACGCGGCCACCACCATCGGTGCGCAAGGCACAGGACTGGTCCAGACCCTTATCTCGGATACCAGCGGCGCCTGCGGGTCGGCGACCCAGACGCTGCTTGTCGCGCCGCGCTGAGACTCGCTGAGATCCCCGAGACGCCGTGAGACCTCACTGCGCCATCCGGGAAACGGCCGTGCGCACGGGAACGACGGCCAGGAACCTCAGCGGGCCGGGACGGCGACCGTGTTGCTGACCGACATGCCGTGATCCCTGGTGGCCGGCAGCACCATACGGTAGTGCTGCTGATCCTGCGGGGCCCGGACCATGAACGAGACCTGGCCGGAGCTGTTCAGGTCGCCCGCCTGCACGCTGCGCCAGCGCACCCCGGACCAGACCTGCAGCACCACGATGTCGCCCGGCGTCGCGAGCGGGCTGCTGGCGGTCAGCAGGTCGGCCCGGCCGCCCGGCCCCAGCGTGACGCTGGCCGAAACCGCCGGTACCACGATCACCAGCACCGGCCGACTCAGCTCGGGGCCCGGCCCCGCGAACCGGAACAGCGCGTTCCTGGTCACGTCCGGGGCGGTCACGGCCGCGGCACCGGCGGCGTTGGTGACCGCCGACCCGACGAGACCCCAGGTCTGCTGGCCCGTGGCGCGTTCCTCCAGCCGCAGGCTCACGCCGGCCACGGAATGGCCCGGGCTGGACAGTTGCGCGGTGAACGTGTCGCTGCCGCCCGCCGGGATCCGGCCGCTCGCGGCGGTGACCGACAGCCCCGCCCGCCCGCCCGGCGGG
>JASHUI010000285.1:0-6371 GCA_030040095.1 Streptosporangiaceae bacterium
ATACCTGCGGCTGGGGGCGCTCCGCCGACCCCCCCATACCTGCGGCTGGGGGCGCTCCGCCGACCCACCCATACCTGCGGCTGGCGGACGCGGTCACTGGGCTCGCGTTCGTCGGCCCGAGGCGCGTTAGTCAACGGCTGGGCGTCGCAACGCTACGCCTCCGGGATGGGCGGCTCGGCTCCGCTCGGGGCCGAAGCCCGGCAGTCACTGGGCTCGCGTTCGGCGGGGCGAGGGGCGTTAGTCAACGGCTGGGCGCCGCAACGCTACGGCTGCGGTATGGGCGGCTCGGCTCCGCTCGGGGCGAAGCGCGGCGCGGTCGCTGTCTGGTCCGGCTGCCGGCGGCTAGATGATCTTGTGGATCCAGTTGTGCTGGTCGGCTACGTGGCCGAACTGGATGCCGAGGAGCTCTTCACGCAGCCGGAGGGTCACGGGGCCGGCGGTGCCGTCGCCGATCGTCCAGCCGCCTGCCGATCCGCTGACCGTGCCGATCGGGGTGATGGCGGCCGCGGTGCCGCACGCGAACACCTCGGTGAGCTCGCCGGACGCGCATCCCGAGCGCCAGTCGTCCACGTTGATCTTGCCTTCGGAGGCGGGTATGCCCAGCTCGGGGGCCAGCGTGAGCAGAGAGTCTCTGATGATGCCGGGCAGCAGCGTGCCGGTGAGCGCCGGGGTCATGATCCGCGCCTGCGACCCGGAGCCGTAGACGAAGAATATGTTCATCCCGCCCATTTCCTCGACCCACCTGCGCTCCACGGCGTCCAGCCAGACCACCTGCTCGCAGCCGTGCTCCGTCGCCTGCAACTGCCCGGCGAGACTGGCCGCGTAGTTGCCGCCGGTCTTGGCCGCCCCGGTGCCTCCGGGCGCCGCCCTGGCGTAGTCATCCGCCAGCCACACCGAAACCGGGCGCAAGTCCTCTTCGAAGTAGGACCCGGCCGGCGAGGCGATCACCGCGAACAGGTACGAGGACGAGGGCTTGACGCCGAGACCTGGGTACGTCGCGATCATGAACGGCCTCAGGTACAGGCTGTGGCCCTCATCGAAGGGCACCCAGTCCCGGTCCTGGCTCACCAGCAACTCGATCGCCTCGAGGAACGCGGCCTCCGGCAAAGCCGGCATGGCCAGCCTGGCCGCCGAGCGGTTGAACCTGGCCGCGTTGGCGTCCGGGCGGAACGCCACGATCGGACCGCTCGCCTGCCGGTAGGCTTTCAGCCCCTCGAAGATCTCTTGCGCGTAGTGGAACACGGAGGTGGCCGGGTCGAGGCTGAACGGACCGTACGCCTCGAGCCGGGCGTCATGCCAGCCGCGATCGGCAGACCAGCGGATCGTCACCATGTTGTCGGTGAAGATCCGGCCGAACCCGGGATCTTTCATCAGCCGTTCCCGCTCCTCGGCCGGTACCCGGGCACTGGTGGGGTGGAGCGCAAATTCGATCTCACTTGTGTGGCTGGCCGTCATACCCGGATCCTCTCTCACCGGGCCGACGCCGTTGTCGGCCCTGTGCGGTAAACGCTTCCCCGCGTAAGCCCGCGTCACTCTCGAATGTCGTCGCGATTCGCAGTTTAGTCCAATCCCCGGCGCTCGCGGCGGCTGGCCGCAGCGCGTGGAGCCACGACCGCTCAGCCCGCGACTCGCTCGGCGATGTCGTCGCCGATCTCCACGGTGGACCTGGCCGCCCACGCTCCCTGACGGTCCAGCAGGTCCTCGGCGACCGCCTGCTCGATCCTCGCCGCGGCTCTGGACAGGCCGATGTGCTCGCAGAGCATGGCCGCGGAAAGGATGGCCGCGGTCGGGTCCGCCTTCTGCTGGCCGGCGATGTCCGGCGCGCTCCCGTGCACCGGCTCGAACGTGCTCGGCGCGGTCCGCTCCGGGTTGATGCTGGCGCTGGCCGCGAGCCCGATGCCGCCGGCGATCGCCGCTCCGAGCGCGGTCAGGATATCGCCGAACATGTTGTCGGTGACGATCACGTCGAACCGCTCCGGCTCGGTGATGAAGAACATCGACGCCGCGTCCATGTGACAGTAGTCGGTGGTCACCTGGGCGTAATCCCTCGCCACCTCCTCGACGGTGCGCCGCCACAGGTCCCCGGCGTAGGCGAGCACGTTCGCCTTGTGTACCAGGGTCAGCCTCCGGCGCGGCCGCGCCGCCGCCTGCGCCAGCGCGTACCGGGTCACGCGGCCGATGCCGAACGCGGTGTTGATGCTCTCCTGCGTGGCCACCTCGCCCGGGGTGCCCTTGCGCATGACCCCGCCAGCCTCGATGTAGGGCCCCTCGGTGCCTTCCCGGACCACCAGCATGTCGACCGACACCGGTCGCAGGCCGGACAGCGGCGAGGCCACGCCCGGGTAGAGCCGCACCGGGCGCAGGTTCACGTACTGGTCGAACTCGAACCGCAGCCGCAGGGTCAGCCCTCGCTCCAGCACCGCGCTGGGGACGCCCGGGTCGCCGACCGCGCCCAGCAGGATCGCGTCGTGGCCGGACATCTCGTCGAGCGCCGAGGCCGGAAGCGTCTCACCGGTACGCAGCCAGCGCCGCGAGCCCAGGTCGTAGTCCGTGGTTTCGATCGTGACCTCGGCGGCAGCGGCCCGGAGTACCTTGATCGCCTCAGCGACCACCTCGGGGCCGATGCCGTCCCCGCCGATCACCGCGATCCTTACGGTAGGTGACGCCATGCGCGTACCTTACTGGCAGCCTTCAGCGCCCATCCAGGTCAACCGCCCGGCCGAAGACCGCGCCGATCGAGGAGGTGATCTCGTCGAGCACGGGAGCGGGCAGCGCCGAGTCGACGGTCAGGACGATGAGGGCCTGCCCGCCCCTCGCGTCCCGGCAGACCTGCATCCCGGCGATGTTGATGCCCCGGTCCCCCAGGATCTTGCCCACGATGCCGACCACGCCCGGCCGGTCGGAGTAGGTGAAGAACACCATGTGCTCGGCCGGCGCGATCTCCATGTCGTAGCCGTTGACATCGACGAGCTTCTCGGCCTGGCGCTGTCCGGTCAGCGTCCCGCCGACCGACACGACCTGTCCGTCGGGCAGGGTGCCGCGCAGCGTCACCACGTTGCGCCAGTCCGGGCTCTCCTTATCGGTCAACAGGCTGACCTGGACACCGCGGTCGGCGGCCAGCAGCGGCGCGTTGACGTAGGTGACGGCGTCCTCGACGATGTCGCTGAACACCCCCTTGAGCGCGGCCAGCTGCAGCACGCTGACGTCCAGGCCCGCGATCTCGCCGCGGACCTCCACCTCGACCCGGGCGGCGATCCCGCCCGCCACGGCGGTGAAGATGCGGCCCAGCTTCTCGGCCAGCGGCAGCCCTGGCCTGATCGTCTCGTCGACCGAGCCGCCCTGGACGTTGACCGCGTCCGGCACGAACTCGCCGGCCAGGGCGAGCCGGACCGACCGCGCGACCTGGGTGCCCGCCTTCTCCTGCGCCTCGTGCGTGCTCGCCCCCAGGTGCGGGGTGACCACCGCGTTGGGCAGGCCGAACAGCGGGCTGTCCGTGCACGGCTCGGCGGCGTACACGTCGAGCGCCGCCCCGGCCACCCGGCCGTCGGCCAGCGCCCTGGCCAGCGCGGCCTCGTCCACGAGTCCGCCGCGGGCGGCGTTCACGATCAGCACTCCGGGCTTGACCAGGTCCAGCTGCCGGTCCGCGATGATCCCGACGGTCTCGGCGTTCTTCGGCAGGTGCACGCTGATGACGTCGGACTCGGCCAGCAGTTCCTCCAGGCTCACCAGGCGCGCGCCGAGCTGGGCCGCCCGGGCCGCCGCCACGTAGGGGTCATAGGCGATCACGGTCATGCCGAAGGCGGCGAGCCGCTGGGCGACCAGGACGCCGATCTTGCCAAGCCCCAGCAGCCCGGCCACCTTGCCCTCCAGCTCGACGCCGGTGAACGCGGCCCGCTTCCACTGGCCGGACCGCAGCGACGCCATGGCCTGGGGCACGTTGCGCGCCGTCGCGAGCAGCAGCGCGATGGCGTGTTCGGCCGCGCTGACGATGTTCGAGGTCGGGGCGTTGACGACCATCACGCCGGCCCGGGTCGCCGCGTCGACGTCGACGTTGTCCAGGCCAACGCCGGCCCTGGCCACCACGCGCAGCCTGGGAGCGTGCTCGAGGGCCTCGGCGTCGATGGTCGTGGCGCTCCGGATGATCACCGCGTCGGCCTCGGCGAGCGCGGGGAGCAACTGCACCCGGTCGGCGCCGTCCGTATAGCGGATCTCGAAACCGGACTCGAGCTGCGCTATCCCGGCCGGCGACAGCTCTTCGGCGATGAGAACGATCGGCGTGGACACGTTGGCCCTTTCCGGCGGCGGTCAGAGCCACCACTCTATAGCCGACGTTTGTGAAGGCTTTCACATAACGACCGCGCAAGTGGCCCCGGGTCTGGGCCGGTTCACGGCGGGCACGACCGGGCCTGGTCACTTCGCCGGCGCCCGGCCGAGGGCCGACCGGGCCTGGTCACTTCGCCGGCGCCACCACCGGTGCGGTCGCCTCGCCGGGCACCGTCGTGCCTTGCCAGCCGCTCCTGACCAGGGCCTCGATGCCGGCCGCATCCATGGGCTTGGCGATCAGGTAGCCCTGGCCAAGCCCGCAGCCCATCTCCCGCAGCAGGTCGAGGTGCTCCGGCCGCTCGATCCCCTCGGCCACGACCTCGATGCCGAGGTCGTGGCCGACCTGGATGATCGTGCGGGTCAGCATGGCCAGGGTCGCGTCGTCCCCGAGCCCGGTCACGAACGACGGGTCGATCTTGATGACGTCCACCGACAGCTGCTTGAGGTAGGCCAAAGACGCGTAGCCGGTGCCGAAGTCGTCGATGGCCAGCCGGACGCCGTGGCGGCGCAGCTCGGCCAGGCCGTCGGCCATCGGGCCTGCACCGTCGATCAGGACCCGCTCGGCGACCTCCAGGGTCAGCGCTCCCGGCGGCAGACCGGTCTCGTCCAGCGCGGTCAGCACGGAGGCGGCGAACCCGGCCGCGGTCAGCTGCCGGAGCGAGAAGTTCACCGAGACGCCGATCTCCAGCCCGGCGCCGCGCCAGGCGGCGGCCTGAGCGCACGCCTCGCGCAGCACCTGCTCGCCGAGCGGCACCACCAGCCCGGAGTCCTCGGCCACGCCGAGGAACTCGGCGGGCGGGACCGGCTGCCCTCCCCGCGACCAGCGCACCAGCGCCTCCACCCCGATCACCTGGGAGGTGGAGAAATCGACCACGGGCTGGTATTGCAGCTCGAGCTTGCCCGCGGTGACCGCGGCCCGCAGGTCGCTGGCCATCTCGAGCCGGCGCATCACGTCCGCGTGCATATGCGCGGCAAAGACCTCCACCCGCCCGCCGCCCAGATCCTTGGCCCGGGACATGGCCACGTCGGCGTTGCGCAGCAGGTGCCCGAGCGCTCTCCCGCCGGCCAGAGCCACGCCGATGCTGGCCGTCAGGGAGATCTCCCGGTCGGCGACGCGGAACGGCTCGGCGGCGATGATCCCGGCCAGGCGCTCGGCCAGGTCAACAATCTCCGGCGCGCTCGCCGCGCTCTCCACGAGTATGGCGAACTCATCGCCACCCCAGCGGGCCACCGTGTCTCCCGAGGGCACGGCCGCGCGCAGGCGGCGCGCGGCCTGGGCGAGCAGCAGGTCGCCCGCGCCGTGCCCGATGGAGTCGTTGACCCCGGTGAACCCGTCCAGGTCGATGAAGACCGCCCCGATCTGCGCCGACGGCCGGTCCGGCTCGGCGGCCGCGGCCCGGTCGATCGCGTCCTTGGCCCGGTCCTCGACGTACGCCCGGTTCGGCAGGCCGGTGAGCCCGTCGTGGTAGGTCAGGTACGTCACCTGGCGGCGCAGCGCCACCTGGTCGCTGACGTCGCGCGCGGTGATCAGCAGCTGGCCCGGGGTGTTCACCTCGCGGTAGCGGGACACCGTGGACTCGACGTGACGCCAGGTGCCGTCGGCCGACCGGACCCGGCACGGGAACCGGTCGGGGTGCCGCCCGGCGGTGGCGGCGCGGACGGTTCTCGCGCCCGCCGCCCGGTCTTCCGGGTGGACGAGCTCGGACAGCGACCGGCCCTCGAGTTCGGCCGAGGTGTAGCCGTACTCGCCCACGGCCGGGCTGGCGTACCTGATGATCCCGTCACGATCGCAGATCAGGACCACATCGCTGGTGCGGTCGGCCAGCTCGCGGAACCGGTGCTGCGACTCCTGCGAGATCATGGCCGCGATCCGCCCGTCGCGCAGCAGATCGGCTGTCCGGGCCACCAGGGCGAGCGCGGCCAGCCCGGCGCAGACCACGACCGCTGGCTCGGCGAACGACCCGCCGTCCAGCGCCCAGCCGATGGTCACCAGCGCGGCCACGGCCGCCGCCAGCGCCGCGGCCAGGGTCGCGCCGGGGAGCCCGGCC
>JASHUI010000286.1:0-5910 GCA_030040095.1 Streptosporangiaceae bacterium
GTCCCCTTCGACGGTCGGCGGGCGGTCGCCGGCTCCGCCGGCTTGTCCTGGCGCTGACGGTGCCGTTTTAAATCTCGGTCGTGGCTCCGACCTTGCCGTCCCTCGCGGCGGCCCGGAACGCGGCGTAGTCGCGTTCGTTCTGGTCGGCGTAGGTTTCGGCGAAGTCGGCGATCGCCTGGCCGAAGCCGGCGGAGCCACCGAGGTAGGAGGCCAGCGCGATCCGGTCCCCGGTGCGGGCGTGCGCGCGGGCGAGGGTCCACCCGCACAATCCGGCGTAGACCATCATGCCGCCCGGGACCATCAGCTCGCTCGGGATGGAGACCTTCCAGTCCTTCAGCTGGCGGACGTAAAAGTGGCGGCTGACCCCGTCCGGGCACGCGGCGCGGGTCCAGCCGAGGAAGACGTCGCTTTCGGCCTGCATCAGGCGCTGCCCGGTGACGACGCGCTCGCCCTCGCTGGTGTACCTGCCAGGTCCGCAGCAGTCCGCCAGAACCGACGGCTGGGCCTCCTTGGCCTGCAGGAACAGCGGTTCGGCCCCGTCCCCGGCGTCCAGGAGCGCGATCCAGGTGCGGGTGCCGACGCTTCCGACCCCGACCACCTTGCGGGCCACCTGGACCAGGGTGAATTGCTCCAGCAGGTGCTGCCGGTCGAGCTCCAGGGTGCGCCGGTAGTTGGCCAGCACGGCGCGGACCTCGTCGTAAATCGCATCGACCCGCACGTCGGCGTAGACCTCCTCGATGGGCGCGATCATCGGCGGGTCACTGATGATCTGCCGCCGCCCGTCGACGGCGCTCGTGAGCTTGCGCAGCGCCTTGGTGCTGTCGCTGGTGTGGGCCTTGTCCAGGTGCCTTTTCGCGGCCTTGAAGGCCTTTTTCTTCATGTGAGGGCGGAACGCGCCGCTCGCCCGCTCGATGTCCAGGTGGGCGTACCAGACGTCGAGGAACGGCTGCGCGGCGAAGCCCCGCATGGCCGTGCGGTAGCCCTCAGCCGCCGCGAGCACGACCTTGCGGCGGGCCTTGGCGGGAAACCCGTTGTCCCGGCCTGCCACGGCCAGGCTCGCGGCCAGCCGCTTGATGTCCCACTCGAATGGTCCGGGCATGGTCTCGTCGAAGTCGTTGACGTCGAAGACCAGGGTTCGCTCCGGCGAGGCGAACGCGCCGAAATTGGACAGGTGCGCGTCCCCGCACAGCTGCACGTGCAGCCCTGAGGTGGGTGTGCTGGCCAGATCGGTCGCCATGAGCAGCGCCGCTCCCCGGTAGAAGGTGAACGGCGACACCAGCATCCGCCCGTGCCGGACCGGGACCAGTTCCGGCACCCGCGACTTCGCCTGGCCTGCCAGCAGCCCGACCGGATCCCGCGACCTGGCCGGGGCGAACTGCGCGTGTGACTCCAGCGGGGTCGCCGCGCGCTCATCCCACCCCCGGGCCGCCCGGTCCGTGCGGGTCAGCCGCTCCACCGCTCCGGTCCGCGCCGCCCTGCTGGCAGCTGCCTGCCTGCCGGGCCTGATGGCCGCGGCGGGATCCGTTGTCATAGCCATGACCTCTCCCCTCCCCGCCTCCCCTCCCCGCCACGGCGGCGTGAGCCCCGCGGCACGGCGGTTCTCCGCCATCGCGGCCTAGTACGAGAAGAGCGTCTCCCAGAACCCCCCGGGCCGCCTGGTTCGGATGCGGCCGCGGCGGCCGCCAGCCAGCCGTGCGTACCCAGCGCGGGCCGAGCCGAAACTCGCAGAGACCCGAGCCCAGGCACGCCGCTCCGGCGCCACGTGATCAGCGGTAATCCGCGCGCTGTGCGCAAGTAGCCGCCGCTCAGCGCCCGTCGAGGAACGGCGTGATCAACGCGAGCACTTCGCCTGCTCGCCGCGTGACGCCGATGTGCGTGGTCCCGGGGAGCACGGCGAGTTGGGCGTTTGGCAGGAGTTCGAACATCTCCACCACGTCGGGCAACGGTGAGAAGTCGCGGTCGCCGAAGATCAGCAGGGTCGGCACCTGCAATGACCGCAGCTCGTCGGTCCATCCCGGGAACTCGTGCACCATTGCCGAGGCCTTGGCCGCGAACTCGTCGAAGTGCGCGGGGTCGGGGGCGACCGCGTCGTAGGCGTCGCGCATCGCCTGGAAGTCGGCCGGCGTCGGCATGCGCTCGTCGTCGAGTGGCGCGCTTTCCCGGCCCGGCGGGCGGTGGGCGTCCGCCGAGGCGACGATCATCTTGCCGACCCGGGCGGGCGCGCCGAGCGCGATCGCGTACGCGACCACACCGCCGAGGCTGAAGCCGAACAGATCGGCCTCGGCGATTCCCAGATGGTCGAGCAGCGCGATGACGTCACCGGCCAGCGCCCCGATCGTCATCGGGCGGTCGGTGTCGGCGGTGTGCCCGTGGCCCTGGAGCTCCACCGCGATCACCTGCCTGCTCGCCGCGAGGGGTCCGAGCAACGGCCCGAAGTTCAGGTCAATGGTCAGCAGGCCGCCGTGGAGCAAGACGAGTGGCCTCCCGCTGCCGCGGATCTCGTAGTAGAGCTGCAGGCCGTTCACCGGTGCGTACGTCATGGCGAGTATGACGGTACGCGGCCCGGGGACTCATCGCGAAGCGCCGCGCCTGCCGCACGCCGCTATGCCGCCGGGCTGCGGTGCCCCGTGCTGCGCGGTGATGAGTGCGACGCTACTGCACCTAGATGTGCAGCGGGCTCGCATTCATCCCGGCCGGCTGGCCCGCGTCCGCCCAGCGGGGGGGCATGCTGACCCCCGCGATTAAGGACCGCTGAGCGCAACGCAGGACAGCCGGGACGCGATTTAAGAAAATTTCAGCGGTCCGTACCCCAGGTCTGTTGGCCCGACGACTCCTTTGGGGCTGCCAGATGCTTCCCACAGGTTATAGGGAGAGGTGTAGCCGGCCCAGAAACAGTAAAAGTTGCCCAGTGTTCCCTGCTGATACGCGCAACTGGGAGCTGACCCCAGTGGCCCCATGCGCGGGATCTCAGTGACCGGCCCAGCCGAGCCAGCGGGATTCCCGAGCACAGGATTCCATTCCTGAGTCCAGAGCTGGCCGTCCGTCCCGAACCAGAACACATGGTAAACGTCACCGCCCGATGCGGGGGGTTGGTATCCAGTTGCACTGGGCTGAGAGCCGAGCAGACCGGAATTAAGCCGCCGTGGCCCAAAGACCGGAGGGCCTGCCTCCTCCAACGTCCCATGCCACAGATAGTCGTCGTTGCCCTGCCAGAAAACCTGAACCTCGGGCGAGGTACCGTCCGCCGCCGTCGGCGGGTTGGCCACCGGTCCCCAGCCCGCCTTGTGCGGCCCACTCCAGGACTGGTGGCTGGGCGAGTTGCCATCTTTGGTATAGGCATACCAGATCTGATTGTCCGTTCCTCGCCACACCACGGTGACAATCCCCTGAGACATATCGATGGTCGCACTGGGGGCGGATCCAAGCGGTCCCATCTTCAGGTCGATGGGGCCATGCCAGGATCCATCGAAGTAAGCCTCATACAGGTTGTTGTCGGGCGGCTGGCCTTCCCAAAAGACGAATTGATAGCCCGACCCAATAGTAGTCGTCGTCGCGGAACCGACCGCCACGGTCGGTTCCGACGCCATTGGCCCCATCCCGCCGTTTACCGTGAAGGCCTTGGACCACCTGGAAGTCGCGGCATCATAGAACGCTTCTTCCAAACCGTACTGCAAATTAGACCAGAAGACGAAGCGATTGCCGACGTTGTCCAGGCCAACCGATGGGACCAAGTCATCGGTCGCATAGGAGCAGCATGCCGCCTGCGCTGCCGTGGCCCCCAACGGACGGAACGGCAGGAGGCCCAATGCCACCACTAGAATCAGCGCGGAAGAAAGCAAGACGGTGCGTTTGATCATGAAAGCTCCCTTGGTCGTGCTGTCCGATCACGGACGTGGGGCCCGGCCGCGCCATCGTCAAGATGATCACCGGGGCCTGTCCGGTTTGCGGTGAAGTGCCCGCGAGAGTGGCCGTGAGCCCAGCTGACAGCGGCACCGGGCCAAGGCCGTTACCCGTCATGCCGCGTCTCGCGGCGAGTCCGTGGCCCTTTGCGGGCAGGTGTGCTGCCACATGCGCAGACTTACCTAGCCCGTCAGCACCGCGTCAGCATTCGATCATCACGCGGCCGCTGGGGCCTTCCACGACGGATGGTGACGGGATGGAGTTCTGCAGCGGGCGGTGCCCGCCGGGCGAACCCCGCCCTTCGGCGCTAACGCTCCATCTGACGGCTGTCGGACGGCGGCAGTATGCTCCCAGCATGGCTCAGCCCCGCGATCTGGAGGAGCGCGTGTCCGCGCTGGAGACACAGGTGCATGAGCTGGCCGAACGAGTACGTCACAGTGAGCAGGACGCGGCCGCTGCCCGGGTGCTGGCCGGCGGCGCGGATCGCGATGTGGCCGAGATTCGCCGGGAGATCCGGGAGTTCCGGGAGCAGAACACGCGGGTTCTCAATGCCATGCGCGAAGACCTGGTCGACCTGCGGTCAGTAGTTGACCAGGGATTTGCCAGGGTCGACGAGAAGTTCTCCCGTATCGATGAGAACTTCGCCCGGGTCGACGAGAGCTTTGCCCGGGTCGACAACGGGTTCGCTGAGATGCGCGGCAGGCTCGACGGCGCCGCGGCAGGGCAGCAGCAGATCGCCAGCATGCTGAGCACCTTGATCGAGCAGCAAGGCGAACAGCCCGGCTAGGTCCCGCCCGCGCCCGCGGCCTGGGACGAGGACGGTTGGTCCGCCTGGCGATCCGCTATCCCGGTGACCAGGATGGCTGTCGCGTCGTCGTGACGTTTGCCGGCCGGCGGAGGTGCCGCCCGCTCCCTCTCGCGCACCCGCCGGATCAGCGCGGCCGGGCCGCCCTGGTGCTCCAGCGCGCCGAACAGGTCCGCCCACGTGGCCCCGTACTGGTCGACCAGCCGGGTCACGCCGTCGGTGAGCAACGCCGCCGCGGCGACGCCCTTCACGCTTCCGGTGATGGCCTCGCGGGCCGCCCGCTGAGAGGTGCTCGCCACCCAGAACCCGCCGGGCGTGTTGCGCCACCGCCGCACCAGCGCGGCCGAGTAGGGCCGACCGCCGGGCAGATGCTCGACCCGGTCATCGCAGATGGGCACGACCTCCTTCCCGCGGCGCAGGACCACCGGCGAATCACCCAGGACCAGGTAGTCAAGCACCTCGGCGCGGGCGCGGACGATCGCCACGGTCGACGACGGGCTGTCCGGATTGGACAGGTCGCAACTGCGCGCGTGGGACTGGCAGGTCATCTGTATGGCTTCGGCGAGCACCGTCGCCAAGGGCTTCTCATCGCCGAGCAGGCCAGCCGCGATCCCGGCCGCCAGTCGCCGGACCAGCCAGGCGACCTGGTGAACGCAGCCGCTGTCGACGTCCTCGGGCGCGGTCGCGCCGTCGAGGAGGACCGCCCAGCCCGGGGCGCAAACCGCGTAGTCCTCGTTGGGACGCTCGCCGCCCGCACTGGTGGCGAATGTGGTCTGCATCGGTCACCCTGGACCGGGGATGAGTTACCCGGATCGGCGTCGGCGCTAAGGCGCCACGAGCCTACCGATGCCCCGCCTCGCGCGCGGGGGCGGGCGCGACTAGGAGGCCGGGGCCGTGTCGAACAGGTGCAGCCGGTAGGCGGCGGCCGCCGCCTCGCCGCGGCTGGCCGCGCCCACCTTGGCCAGGATGTTCGATACGTGGACGCTGGCGGTCTTGGCCGAGATGAACAGGCGGGCGGCGATCTCAGGGTTGGACCGGCCCTCGGCGACCAGGCGCAGCACCTCGAACTCCCGGGAGGTCAGCCCCAGCGGCCCGGCCGGGGCCGGGCTCACGCCGGCCTTGGTGCCGGCCCCGGCCGACCGGATCCTCGCGTTCCTGGCCAGCGCGCGGATCTCGGACGCCAGCGGGCGGGCGCCGAGGCAGCC
>JASHUI010000037.1:0-4860 GCA_030040095.1 Streptosporangiaceae bacterium
CCAGCCTGGGCAGCCTGGTGGCCGCGCACCAGGCACCGGCGGCCGAGAGCGGCAGCGCGGGCGGTCCGGCAGACGCGCCGGGGCAGCCGGCTGTGAGCTGGGACGGCCGCGGCGGAATCGACGACGACGAGCACCTCGCCGCCTACAACGCCTTTCTTGCGCGGCTGAATGAGGCCGATCCCGGCCGTAAGCAATAAACGGCTGTAACCGAACCGCGGGCGCTGACGATCCGTTACTAAAAGCGGCATGGGCGGGGCCTCCCATGCCTTGGGGCCGTGTGCCACAGCCACGGCCGGATCCTGCGCATTTTCTCTGGGGAGCGTGAGTATGTCAGTAGTTCACCGAATAGTTACGTCGGCGATCGCGGCGACCGTGGCCGCCGGCACAGGACTCGCGGTGATGGCTCCAGCACCGGCCCAGGCATTGTCGTCTGCGCCGTTTATCGGGGACTTCCATGGGTTAAAGAACGTTTCCTCGACCGTTCCGGCCAACGGGGACGTCAACCCGTACGGGGTCTTCGTGATCCGCAGCAGCCAGGGTCGGCTGCGGCGCGGCAACATCCTGGTCAGCAACTTCAACAACAAGAACAACGAGCAGGGCACCGGGAGCACGATCGTGCAGATCTCGCCCGGTGGCCAGCAGACCCTGTTCGCCCGGATCCGCAGGTCCAGCCTGCCCGGCCCCTGCCCCGGCGGCGTCGGGCTGACCACGGCGCTGGCCGTGCTGCCCGGCGGATGGGTGGTCGTGGGCAGCACCCCGTCGAAGAACGGCCAGGCCGCCACGGCCGCCGCCGGCTGCCTGATCGTGCTCGACAGCCTCGGCCGGGTGCGCGAGACCATCTCCGGTCACGGCATCGACGGGCCCTGGGACCTGACGACGTTCAGCGTCGGCCACTTCGCCGAACTGTTCGTCACGAACGTCCTCAACGGGACCGTGGCCGCGGACGGGGCGCCGGTCTTCGAGGGCACGGTGCTCAGGCTGCTGGTACGGGTGTTCCCGCACCGCGCGCCGCTGCTGCTCGCCGGGACGACGATCGGCTCGGGGTTCTTCGAGCAGACCAGTTCGAGCGCGTTCGTGATCGGGCCGACGGGAGTCGGCCTCGGCCTCGGCGGGACGCTCTACGTCGCTGACACCGGAGAGAACCGGATCACCGCCATCCCCCACGCGCTGGCCCGGATGACCAGCGCGGGCACGGGGACCCTGGTGAGCCGCAACGGCAGGCTCAACGGGCCGCTGGGCCTGGCCGTCGCGCCGAACGGCGACATCCTCACCGTCAACGGCGGCAATGGCCTCATCGTGGAGACCACGCCGGCCGGTGTTCAGGTCGCGCACCGGTTCCTGGACCGCTCGGGCAGCCCGCCCGGATCCGGAGCCCTGTTCGGCCTGGCCGTAGCCCCGGGCGGGAGCGGCGTCTACTACGTGGACGACAACACCAACTTCCTGCGGCTGCTGCACTAGGCCTGCCCGCCGGGCCCGCCCGCCGGGCCCGCTGGAGTGGCACGCCGGTCTCCCGGCCCGCGACGGCTTGCCAAGACGTCCGCCGGGCCGCGCCAAAGACGAGTGGCCCCGTCCCAGGCGCGGCCCGGCGGGCTTGCCGCCGCGACACGCCGGCAGCGCTTTCTACGCGAATCTACGGAACGCGCTAGATCGGGCAATAAGCTCCGATGGCGTGGACCCCGTTCGCAACCCCTACGCGCCGGGGGCGGGCCAGCGCCCGCCGGAACTCGCGGGCCGTGATCGCGAGATCGGCGAGTTCGAGGTCGTGCTCGAGCGCGTCGCCCGCGGCCGGCCCGAGCGGAGCATGGTGCTCACCGGGCTGCGCGGAGTCGGCAAGACCGTGCTGCTGAACGCCTTTCGCTCGATGGCGATGCAGCGACTGTGGGGAACCGGGAAGATCGAGGCCCGCCCCGACCAGTCGATCAGGCGGCCGGTCGCCTCGGCGCTGCACATGGCCGCCCGCGAGCTCGCCCCCCGGCACCGGGCCCCGGACCGGATCGACCAGTTCCTGGGCGTGCTCAAGGCGTTCAGCATGCGGGACCCGGCCGCGCCGAAGGGGTCGTACGGGGCGCAGCTGGGCATCGACGTCCCCGCGGCCAGGGGCCGGGCCGATTCCGGCGACCTCGAGATCGACCTCACCGAGCTGCTGACCGACGCCGCGTCGGTCGCGGCGGACCTCTCCGTGGGCATCGCGCTGTTCGTCGACGAGATGCAGGACGTGCCCGCCCCGGACATCTCGGCCCTGTGCGCCGCCTGCCACGAGCTCTCGCAGAACGGCGGGCCGCTGATCGTGGTGGGGGCCGGCCTGCCGCACCTGCCGTCGGTGCTGTCCGCGAGCAAGAGCTACTCCGAGCGGCTGTTCCGGTACGTCCGAATCGATCGCCTTGACCGGGAGGCGGCCGACCACGCCCTGCTCGCCCCCGCCCGGCGCGAGGGCGCGGACTTCGAGCCCGCCGCGCTGGACGCGCTGTACGAGGCGGCCGACGGGTACCCCTACTTCGTCCAGGCCTACGGCAAGGTGACCTGGGACGTCGCCACGGCCAGCCCGGTCACGGCGGCCGACGTCAGCGTGGCGGGCCCGGTGGCGGCCAGCGAGCTGGCCGTCGGGTTTTTCGGCAGCAGGTACGAGCGCGCCACCCCGGCCGAGCGCGAGTACATGCGGGCGATGGCACTGCTAGGAGACGATCCGGTGCCGACCGCGCAGGTCGCCGAGGAACTCGGGCGTAAACCCTCGAGCGTTTCCCCGTCGCGGGACAGCCTGATCAAGAAGGGCCTGATCTACAGCTCGGAGCGCGGCCTGATCGCCTTCACGGTGCCGCACTTCGGCCGGTTCCTCCGGGCGCAGCCCGCCTGATGCCTGGCCCGGCCTTCCCGGCCCCCTAGACCTCCTTGACCTGCCCGGCCCGGCCGCGCTTCTGCCAGACTCTTGGTCTGTCTAGGAGATCGACTAGAGATCACTAGAGAACGGCAGACGGTCCGGCGTGATCCGCGGCCCGATACGCGGCGGGCTCGGGATCGGCCGGGGCGGGCCGCAGCAGCCGGCCGGGGTCAATGAGCCAGCCGACAACGCCCCGCCGGGCCGGGCCGCCCGGCCACGCCAGCACGTCGCCCGTGGCCGGATCGACCATCGCCGCGTGGACCATCGGACGGTGCGGCCGCAGGTGCACCGCGAACACGATCTCCGCCTCCCGGTCGCCCAGCCTGGCCGGGAACACCACGTACCGCCAGCACAGCTCCCGCCACATGTCGACGGGCACCTCGGCGGTGATCAGGCCCGCCCGCCTGCGCCACTGCGCGCTGCGGCGCAGCGCGGCCAGGGTGCGGGCCGCGGGCAGCCTGCGCAGCTCGCACGGCTCGGAGTAGCCCAGCCGGACCAGCGCCTCGCTCAGCTCGGGGGACAGCGCGGCGAGCACCAGGAACTCGACGGCGAAGATCGCCAGCAGCCTGGCCGCGTCGGCTCCGGGATGCGGCGCCCGCAGCGGGGGCAGCCCGATCGTGCCGAGGGCGGCCACCGACAGCAGCGCCGACCTGGTAATCGTGCGCCAGCCGACCGGCGAGGTGCTGAACTCGCCGAAGCAGCCGCACCCCGCCTCCGGGCGGCTGGCCCGCAGCTCGATGAGGGCACACGTCGCCACCAGGAACAGCAGCGACGTGGGAAGCCGCACCGCCGTGGCCACGCCGCCCCGGCCGAGGCGTCCGGCCGTGACGATCAGGCCGATGCCGCAGGCGAACTCGGCGGAGCACAACGCCAGCGCGACCTGGCGTCGCAGGCGCATCGGGAACAGCGCGGTCGGGCCGAGCCCGGCGTCGACCGAGCCGACCCGCAGCACCCGGGCGACCTTGGCCGCGCTGCCGCCGAGGAGCATGGCCGACAACAGCGGGACCTGCGCCTCCCGGATCTCGGTCAGGACGTGGGACCACATCGTCAGCGGCCCATCGTGATCGTCGCGTTGAAGCAGCCCCGTTCCAGTTCACCGCCGAGCGCGATAAAGCTGGCCAGGGTGAGGTCCGCGACCCGGCCGCGCGGGGAGGTGCCGCACGTGACGCAGCGGTCGTTGAACAGCCGGGCCATGCCCGCGCACCCGGTCACCGGCAGTACGCAGGAGCCGCCGGTGCAGTCGTTGCGGATCCGCAGCAGGCTCCCGACGGCGAGGTAGGGCAGGCGCGCGAACCGGGGCGCGGCCGAGTCCGCGATCGGGTCTTCGGCGCATCCCGCCTCCGGGTCCAGCGCGGGATACGACACGCCGAGCAGTCCGGGCCGTTCCTCGAACGGCTCATGCCAGGTGGCCGAGCCGCTGATCGCGCTCGGCACGTGGCCGGAGACCATGGGCGCAGACGGCAGCCGGTCCACCGGGTAGGCGGGCTGGGACGTCCCCGGAATCCGGGCCTGCAGTGCCCCGGACTGCCTGAGCCCGATCACGTCGATGAGGAACCCGGGCTCCAGCGTGGGGAAGCGGACCTGGATCCGGGCCCTCGAACCGTACGGGATCGTCACTAACTGGCGCGGCCTGGTCTTGCCCTCGTCGACGAGCAGGCCTCCGGAATCGCGCTCGACGATGACGCCGGTCACCCGGCCGATGTTGGCCCAGATCCGGTCGGCGACCCCGTGCTGTGAACGATCCAGCCGGACCACCGCCTGGTCGCCCGGCTGCAGGGCGGCCGGGTCCAGCGGCCCCCCGCGCCAGGACGTGGCCCGGGGGGTCAGCGCGATCCGCTGCTCGCTGCCGCCGCTGGCGCTGTTGCCGATCACGAGCACGTGCGGGCTGACGTCGTGCACGATGCCGGTGACGGTCCGGGGCAGCCGGGAGGCCGCGGGCAACCCGGCCGGGCCGGCGCCGGCCGCCTCGCCGACGGGAGCGTCCT